>QNDG01000421.1 GCA_003645915.1 Candidatus Zhuqueibacterota bacterium
TGCAGCAAAAAGTGTATCTTTTGCTATACCATTTGCATCAACATATGATCTGGTTGTAATTACTCCTCCTGAAGTTGTAAGATACACTGCAGTTCCTTTTTCAACAGGATTATTGTACTTATCTCCTACAATAACAGTTACAATCGTAGTATCCATTCCTGCATATATATTGTGTCTCGTAACAAAAACAGTTAAATGAGAAGAAGAGGGATCATTTATATTTTCAATGTACGGAGGCCCTGCATGAATTAAAATCATTGTTGATGCTGCTGTAATATCAATAGGATTACTGTTTTCATCTAATACAACTGCTTTTATTCTGGCATCTCCTGATCTTATACCACTTGTAAATGATATCTGAGCAATACCATTTGTTGTAGGTACAGGAGCGTTTGAACTGAGCTCGCATCCTCCGGGCTGTGCATAAATTTCAAACTGAACCATTGTACCGTCTTCTACAGGATTATTTTTAGCATCACGTACATCTGCAAAAATCGTTGTAGTTTGATTCTGCCCTGTTTCTTTAACGCCTATGTATTTGGGGTCATAGGTTAAACGTATTGTATTTGGATCTCCTGGCGTTAAAACAACAGTAGTAATACCGGAAACCTTGGAACCTGTAGTATTGGTAACGCTTGCCTTTATAGTTGATATACCAACTATACCGCTTGAGAACTGTGCTGTTGCAATGCCGTTTTCATCAGTCTTTGAACTGGGAGTTATATCTCCGATTGTTGCTTCAAAAGTAACAGTTGTATGGGGCAGTACATTACCCTGAGCATCAAGAACCTTTGCAGTTATAAATGCAGTCTCCTGCCCGTCTGCCTTTATTGTATCTTCGGAAGTTGAGACAAGAATCTTGCTTGCATCTCCCACCTGATAAACCACTCTTATACTGTCATTAAGAGTACCCACAGATACAAAAACAACTGCAGTATCAGGAAGTGTACCGGAGATAAGAGTTGACGATGCCACACCGTTTTGTGTAACCTTTCTTGATTCTATTGTTCCTGAACCTCTTAAGCTGAATGTTACTACGGTTCCGTCAGGAACAGGATTGTGGTTTACATCTGATACTGACGCTTTTATTGTAGAACTGCTGGACCCGTCTGCCGGAATAACAGGCGGACTTGCAGAGAGATCAAGAAAAGTGGGAACAGACTCTCTGAATACAACATTTACGCTTTGACTCAAAACACTGCCTGGTCCGTACTTGGCTGTAACAGTAGCAGTATGAGGTTCTATACTGCTTGTTAGTTTCACCTCAGCTACGCCTTCACTGTCAGTGTTCTTCTGATTTGGAATAGTTCCGAAATCTGTTGCAAATGTCACAGGAGCATTTGCCACTGCCACATGGTCGTCTGTTCTTTTTACTACTGCACGTATATCAGATGTTGAATTTCCATTGGCAATAATTGTATCAGGAACTGCTGTCATTTCAACAGTTACTCCTGCAAAAGATATATCATCAGTAACAATTGACTGAGTTCCAAGGCTCGCAGTTACACGTGCAGAAACAGTTGTAATACTTGCAGGAGCAACAAGCTGAACATAGGCCTTACCGTCGTCATCCGTAACACCCTGAGATTGTATGGTACCAGATGTTGCTGAAAACAGTACAAATTCTCCTTCAACCGGTTCTCCGTTACTGTCCACTACTTTTGCATATATCGGAACCATATCCAGTCCGTTTGCAAGATATGCACTCTTCACATAAGCAAGTTCTTTTAATATATTGGTACTGGGAACTTCTGATGTAAACAACACATCCTTTGTCAAAGAGATATGATCCCCGTAAGAAGCAGTTACAGTTGCTGTTACACCTGGTGTAGTTCCGCTTGTAAGCTCAACCTGAGCCACACCCTGGCTGTTGGTTTGAGCCTGATTGGGAATAGTTCCTGCAGTAGTACCGAATTTTATTACAGCTCCGGAAACAGCAACATGGGATGTTGACTTTTTAAGAATAAAGGATATTACTGATTTGCTCTTTCCGTCTGCAAGAATCGAATCCGGATAAGCGGAAATGGAATACTCGATTCCTGCAAATGCAATCTGCCCGGAACTTAATGTCTGAGTACCAAGAGTTGCTGTAACCTGTGCGTTTACATCAGTACCGCTTACAGGCGCAGTAAGATCCACACTTGCAATCCCGTTTTCATCTGTTGCTGCCTGAGCCGGTACAGAGCCTGTATTTGTACTGAACTGAACAACTATTCCTGAAGCTGCATTGCCCTGATCGTCTTCAACCTTTACCTGTACAGGCACTTTATCAATTCCGTTTGCAAGCCAGTCTCCCTGCTGGGAACTAATGCTCTTTAAAACATAACTTACAGCAGTCTGAGATACAAACGATACGTTTTGTGTAAGAGTTATCTGGTTTCCGTAAGAGGCAGTTACTGTTGCTGTAACTCCCGGAGTTGTTCCGCTTGTAAGTTCAACCTGAGCCACACCCTGGCTGTTGGTTTGAGCCTGATTGGGAATTGTTCCTGCAGTAGTACCGAATTGTATTGCAGCACCTGCAACAGCCACATGGTTTGAAGATTTCTTTAATGAAAAAGTAATTACAGATTTACTCTTACCGTCTGCAAGAATGGATCCCGGATTAGCAGACAGGCTGTACTCAATCCCTTCAAATGTAACCGGAACCTGTACTGTCTGAGCTCCGAGAAGAGCTGTAACTATTGCATTTACATCTGTATTGCTTACACTTGAGTACAGATCTGCAGCAGCAATACCGTCATTATTTGTCACTGCCTGGGATGCAATTGAACCGTGGTTTGTGGCAAAAGAAACTACCACACCCGGAGCAGACTCTCCTTTATTATCAGAAACGGATATATAAATAGTGGATTTATCAAAACCGTTTGCCAGAATGGACGTCTTGCTTACTGCTGTTCCTGAAATTGAATATCCGGAAGTAACACTGGTAAATGTCACCATAACAGTATCCGGAGGCAGATTCCCGTAACGTACAACAACA
>QNDG01000422.1 GCA_003645915.1 Candidatus Zhuqueibacterota bacterium
AAAAAAACTTTCACTAAATGCCGAATACGGTTTTACCAGATATTCCAGGTTTCAGTTAAACAGCATTAAGCTGTCAAATACAATTGATGTAAAAAGTATTTCTCTCGGAGTTGAATTTTTGCCCGGAATTAAACCGGCTGATCCTTATTTTAAAAAGATATCATACAGAGCGGGATTTTGTACAAAACCTTACTTTTACCTTAGCCCTAACGGAAATAAAATCAATGAAACATGGTTTACTCTGGGTTTTGGTTTTCCCATGTACGGAGGTTCGACAATCGATCTTGCAGTTAATTACGGAATCAGAGGAAATCTTGAAACTAATAGTTTAAAAGAAAACATTTTCAAAATAGGGCTTTCTGTAACTGCGGGAGAAAAATGGTTTAAAAGACGATATTGATAAATTTTATTATTTTTCTTGATTTTAACTTATATTTTTATTAAAATTTCTGATTAGTTTTTAAGCTGGACTTAATAAGTTTGCATTAATCATAGGAGGAAGAAGAGTGTTACGTAAAAAAGAATTAACGGTATTTTTACTGGCTGTAATGATACTGACTTTAATTGCCAGTATTCAATTTACAGGATGTGCATCATCCAAGCCGGATCCTGCTCTTGAAGCTGCACGCCAAAAAGCGCTCCAGGATTCGCTTATGGCTATTCATAAAAAGAAGATCAGCAGACTTTTCAGCTTCGGTCTTGAACCTTTTAAACAGGGCAATTATGAAAAAGCTCTTAAATATTTCAGGCAGGTTGCAAAACTTGACACAACCGGAATATATGGGAAAGCCCTGTACAAAAGACTTGGTACTGCCTATATTCAGACAGGAAAACCCGACAGTGCAGAAATCGCTTACAAAATGGGTATAAAAAAGAACCCTAACGACGTATATTGCTACAATGCACTTGGATATCTCTGCAGAGTAAGAGGTGAAAATGAGAAAGGTATTGAGACATATAAAAAACTACATGAGCTGGAACCTGATTCCACAAGTCATCTTAAGTATCTGGGAGAATTATACGTTAAAGCTGACATGTACCCTGAAGCAATTGCGACATTTCAAAAGGTCCTTCAGATGGATCCCAATGACACAAAAAGCCAGGAGACCTTAAGCACGCTTTTAAGTCAGACAGGTGATATTGAAAAGGTTATTGAGACACAGAAAAGTCTTGTTGAACAGAATCCTGAAAATCTGCGTTACAGAATGGATCTTGCTCAAAGCTATTTTAAATCATCACAATTTGAAAAAGCAATTGAACAATTTCAGTTTATTGTTTCCAAAGATCCTAAAAACATTTCCGCTCTTGAATATCTTGGTGAAAGTTACCAACAGGTTGACAAGTTTTCCAAAGCTGTTGAAATTTACAAAAAGATCCTTTCTTTTGATCCGAACAATAAAAAGAACCGCTGTAATCTGGCCATGGCCTTAGCAGCAACAGGAAGGTATGCATCAGCAATAAAAGAAGCTAAAACAGTAATCAGAAACAATCCGGATTACGGCCTCGGTTACATTGCAATGGGTGTTGTTTATGAAACCTGCGCTGAGAAATGTGTAAAGCAAAAAGGCGGTAAAATAACCTGGGACGACAAACTTGTTTATAAACTTGCTTATGATTCTTTTGTCAAAGCCAAAAAAGATCTTTCCGTAAAGCAGGATGCGGAAAATCATTTAAATTATTTAGTAACAGTTATCCCCACAAAAGACGATTATTTTATGCATAAAAATGACAAGTATCCAAAGGGAAGCTGTTACACCTGGATCAGGTAAACAAATCGGTTTTAATTTATGAAAATAGCTATCGGATCTGACCATGCCGGCTTTGAACTTAAGGAGTTTATTAAAAACAACATTGTAAAAGACAGTGTGGTCTTTCAGGATGTGGGAACGGATTCAAAAGAATCCGTTGACTACCCGGATTTTGCATACAGAGTTGCAAAGTCCGTTGCAGAAAACAATTCGGATTTGGGCATACTTATCTGCAGTTCCGGCATAGGTATGTCCATTGCCGCCAACAAAGTTAAAGGCATCAGGGCTGCCTTGTGCTCAACTCCAAAGCTCTCAGAGATGAGCAAACTTCACAATAATGCGAACATTTTAACCATGGGCGCAGATTACATTTCGCCTGAGTCTGCTGTTGAAACGGTACTTAAATTCATTTCAACATCTTTTTCCGATGCTCCCAGGCATAAACGGAGGATTGAAAAAATATCTGATATTGAAAAAAATAACTGATTTCCCGAGGATACCATTCCACCTTAAGTCATTTTAGTAAAAACTTTAAAATATGAGGTTTACGCTATGAAAGAAATAAGAAAAAATGATCCTGAAGTTTATGAAGCAATAGCAGGTGAAATCAACAGAGAGAACAACACCCTTGAGCTTATTGCTTCGGAAAATTTCGTAAGCCTTGCGGTTCTTGAAGCCCTCGGATCTGTTATGACAAACAAATATGCTGAAGGCTATCCTGCAAAAAGATATTACGGCGGATGTGAATATGTTGACAACGCTGAAAATCTTGCAAGGGACCGCGCTAAAAAGCTTTTTAACTGTGAATATGCAAATGTTCAGCCCCATTCCGGCTCTCAGGCGAACATGGCCGTTTATCTTGCTTTTCTTAAGCCCGGAGATACTGTTCTCGGTATGAACCTTTCCCACGGCGGTCATCTGACCCACGGAAGTCCAGTGAATTTTTCAGGACAGCTATATAACTTTGTATCTTACGGTGTAAAAGAAGAAACAGGTACAATAGATTTTGATGAAGTCTGGAAACAGGCGAAAGAGCATAAACCAAAGTTAATTGTTACCGGTGCCAGTGCATATCCCCGTTTTATAGATTATGCAAAGTTCAGAGAAATTGCTGACAGTATAGGCGCATTTCTTATGGCTGATATTGCTCATCCCGCAGGACTGGTGGCTACCGGACTTCATCCTGACCCGCTCCCCCATTGCCATGTTGTAACTACAACAACACATAA
>QNDG01000423.1 GCA_003645915.1 Candidatus Zhuqueibacterota bacterium
ATGCTTCTATCATTTTGCCGTCAAAACTTTTATATCTTATTATTTCAGGTTCAATCAGATTTAGTGTGTCCCATGCAGCATTAAAACTACTTATTTTTCTGCATGATTTAAAATCCTCGGAAATGTAAATTTCGGATGCTTCTGTAAAATCGCTCCCTGTAAACAGTAATTTACCGCCTGAATAACAGAAAAATCCTGATGGATTTGTCTTGGGATTGCCCATTAATTCTGCTTTACCTTTTACTGAAATTTTATAAAAAGAGTTTGTAAATCCGCTCTGAACGTTTGCAAGGATATGATTGTTGTCAATCCATATGAAATTATTAACCTGATGGTCAATTTTATTTATTGTAAGATTTACAGGTTCGCTTTTTTTAAAGTCCGTAATAAAGATATCAAATGCATCCGGACCGTTGTTTCTTGCACCGAGAAAAGCAATTTTTTTGCAGTCAGGAGATATTTTTATATTTGAAAAGGGTCTGGGCGGAGTTATTAACAGCTCCATTTTCTTTGTTTTAATATCCAGAATGTAGAGGTTGTTTGTTAAAAGTTCCGGAAAGATGTTCTGAGTTGCAGAGACAATTAATTTATTCTGACCCGGTATCCACCTGTATTCTGAAATGTGCCATTTGTCTGTAATTAAATCTGTGGTCTTCTCGGTTTTGATTTCAAAAAGTTTCAGAACAGAGGGAGTTTCGTCATAATCTTCGACAAAGGCATCGTCCTTAGGATCCTTTTTCTTTTCTTCCTCTTTACCTGTAAGAAAAGCAATGTACTTTCCGTCAGAAGATAATTCAAATGAGCGGATACTGGTCTTGCTTTTTGTTAAGGGTCCTGCTTCTCCGCGGTTCAATGAGATCTGGTAAATTTGTCTTTTATCATTGCGGTTGGATAAAAACATAAGTTTTTCCCCGTCAGGTGTCCAGCGGGGACGGCTATCAGATTTATGTGAACCCGTAAATCTTTCTGCTTTTTTTAAAGATAAATCATAAAGCCAGATATTGGTTTTTGTCTTAAAATCCTTAACAGGCTCGGAAACAGTAAACGCAATAATCTTTCTGTCAGGACTGACCTGAAAATCGTAAATTCTGGCGCTTCTTGTTGATTCCACAAAACGTGTAATTTCCTTTTTTAAATTGACTGCCGAGGAATCTGTTTTCTGCGGAAATGCAGAATTAAACGTAAAAAGTACGGAAATGATAATCAGAATAAGAACAGTTTTTACATTAGGTTTGCAGGGTGATTTTTTCTTTTGCATAATTCAATACCTCCTTTTGGTGTTTATGGGAAATTGTCAAAGGGAAAATTTATTTTTGTGCGTTAATATTGTCTTTTTTGCCCTTGTTCTTTCTCTTAAAAATTCCGAATATCCTTATGTAATATAAGAAAATCATTTGTATTTTTATGGGAAAAATTTTTATAGAAGTTCAATTGGTTATGTTAATTATATTTGACTTGTTTACTTAATTAAGCGGATTTATTATTTATGTAATATGTTTGTGAAAAATTATTAATAAGAAAGTACTTGACAAAACATGTTTTATTTTACATTTTTATGTGAATAATAATTTTTGAGCAGCACATCGTTAACATAATTGGCACAAACATCATTTCAAAATTACTATTTTACCTTTATTAAATGACAGAGAAATAAATAGGGGTAAAGATTTGAAGAAATATATTAATGATCTCGGGGGAATATAAGAAATGAGGTTTATTATGATTAAGATAATGAGAGCTGTTTGTATCTTAATAATTTTATCGTGTGTGTCCTTTGTTTATTCCCAGACAAAAAACCTTGTACTTGTAAAGAGCTTTCCTGATCCGGATTCAAAGGACAAAGATAACTTCCTGGTTCATCCCTATGATGTAGATTTTTACAGAAATAATTATATTGTGACAGATGCAGAAGAATGTTGTCTTAAAATATTTTCCGAAAAAGGTGATTTTATACAAAAGATAGGATCAAAAGGCCATGGGCCAGGTGAACTTATTGATCCCTTTTTCAGCGCAGTGGATACTTCTACGGGAAATATCTATTGCGTAGATCAGGGTAATAACAGGATAGTTTGTTATACAAAAAACGGAAAATACCTGAAAGATATAAAAACACCATTTGCGATAGATGATATAAAATATTACAGGCATAAAATTTATATCGTTGTAAATAATCCGGCAAATCATAAATTTATAAATATTTATGATAAAGAAGGCAAATTATATAAGTCTTTTGGGGAGATTTTTGAACCTGAGATTTTATCACTTAAATTCGGATATATGCTTGTTAACTCAAATATACAATTAAACATTTATAATGATAAAATATATGCCATTTACGGGGCACTGCCAATTGTCCAGGTATATGATAAACACGGGGATTATTTGAAGACTCTGTATTTGAAAATGAAGGGCTGGAAGAAGTTATATAAGAAGAATAAAAAGGGGGCAAAAACAATAAAAAATCATAGAATTGAAGTAGCACGGTGGTTAGGTGGTGTGTGTATTGATAATGGCTTATTTTACTGTTATTCGTCTTATTTTTCAGGAAAATTATTTGTTTTTGATAAAACGGGGAATGTAGTTGATGAAATAAGGTTTAAAAATAAAATGACAAAGACTGAATTGGCAATGCACAGATTTATCAGAAAAGATGGGAATAAATTTATTTTTGTGGATATACTGAATGCACAGATTAAGATTTATGAGTTACAATCTGGCAATTGAATCAGCTGTATTTTTTAGCTGACCAAAAGACAATAACTTATCATATCCAGAGAAATCAGACATAAACACTCAATAGAACAGTAAGAATAAAATAATAAAAACAAAAATACTTTACAAAACGGGTTTCATAATATCTGATATAATAATTGATTATAACAGGAGTATCAAAAAGATCAAATGAAAAAAAGTAATTTTAAAGAAACAATAGTATTTTTGTTAACACTCAGTTTACTG
>QNDG01000424.1 GCA_003645915.1 Candidatus Zhuqueibacterota bacterium
AAAAAGAATAAGTTTGTTATCTCTGCCAGCAGGCGTGTAGACCTGGCTGCATATTTTCCCGAAAAATTTATTCATACTCTGACAACAAAACTTCCGCCGGAGAGAGTTCATACAATTGTAATATGGACAAAGGATCCTGTCAGAGTCCTGAAAAATAAAGAACTAATCTCAGTTCTTAAAAATTACAAACAGCTTTTTTTCCATGTGACTGTTACAGGGATGGGCGGAACGGTTCTTGAACCGGGCATTCCTCCCAAAGAGAAGGCACTTGATACGCTTCCCGAACTGGTCAGGTTTACAAAATCTCCTGAAAGAGTAAGGGTAAGATTTGATCCCGTGGTTCATCTTAAAATGAAAACAGGGAATATTTACTCTAACATTGATGAATTTGCTTCTGTGGCATATGCAACAATGAATGCAGGTATTAAACACATGGTGCTGTCATGGATGCAAATCTATCCTAAGGTGAAAAAACGTCTTCTGAGTTATGGTATAAAACCCATGGAACTCAGCAGCGCCAAGATACAATCAGAAGCCGATTATTTGATAAAAAAAGCCGATGATTATGGTATAACTCTGCATTTTTGCAGTACTGAGCCCCTCGAACCCTCAAGGTGTATTGACGGGTATTTACTCCGGAATCTTCACCCTGATAAAGAAAAAGCTGATACGGAAAAAGCAGCAGGTCAGCGAGCTCTGTGCGGGTGTACAAAAAGCTGGGATATCGGCTGGTATTATAAGTGCCCCGGCGGTTGTCTTTACTGTTATGCAAATCCTGCTGTTCCTAAAATGGGTAAATAAATTTTGAAATGGTGTTGCAGAAAATAATTTGCAGAATGAAATTTAGTGCTGTAGCATTAATGAAAATTCAAAAAAATCGATAAAAATTCTTGACATTATTAAATTTTATTTGTATTGTAAATGTAATTATAATTCCTCTTTAAGATGACTTTGAAGAGGGAGGGAGAATTGAAATACAGAAGGCGCAACTGTTATGTTGTGCCTTTTGTATTTTAAGAAGACTTGGATGCAAGGGTTAATATTATTTGGGAGAAAGAGAAATGAAAAAAACAAATGTTTTGTGTTTGGTTTTATTGACAGTGTTGTTTTTATTTTCTGAATCAGCACTGTTAGGTCAGGTAACTGCGCCAGATAAATTTTTTGGTTTTACTCCCGGAGATGACAAACAGCTTCTTACTTACGAAGAACTTATCAGTTATTTAAAGAAGCTTGAAAGTGAATCACCTATGATAAAACTTGCACCTATAGGTGAAAGTACTTTGGGGAAGCCAATGTATATTGCATTCATTTCAGACAAAGATAATATAAGCAATCTTAATGAATTAAAAACAATAAACAGGGAACTGGCAAAAAACCCTAAACTTTCAGAGCAGCGGAGAGCAGAATTAATAAAAAAGGGAAGAGTATTCTTTACTGCCACGCTTTCAATGCATTCCACGGAAGTAGGCCCCTCGCAGGCTGCTCCTCTTATTGTATATAAACTTTTAACAACCAATGATCCTGATATCAAACAGTATCTTAAAAATGTGGTTTATATGATGGTCCCGTGTCATAATCCCGACGGAATGGATATGGTTGTTGCCCATTATAAAAAATATAAAAATACTAAATATGATGGCTGCTCAATGCCGGGACTTTACCACAAATATGTTGGTCACGATGATAACCGTGATTTCGTAACTCTGTCTCAAAAAGAGAGTCAGGCAATTTCGCACATTTTTTCAACAGAGTGGTTCCCACAGGTAATGGTGGAAAAACATCAGATGGGATCAACAGGAGCCAGGTATTTTGTACCTCCCAATCATGACCCCATTGCAGAAAATATTGATGCCGGACTCTGGAACTGGATGGAGATATTCGGTGCAAACATGATTAAAGATATGACTGCTGCTGGCCTGGCAGGTGTATCATACAATTACATTTTTGATAATTACTGGCCGGGGTCAACAGAAACCTGTTTATGGAAAAATGTAATAAGTTTTCTGACAGAGGCTGCCAGTGCCCATCTTGCTTCACCCATATACATTGAGCCTAATGAACTTGGTGTAGGAGGCAAGGGGCTTTCAGAATATAAAAAGAGTGTAAATTTCCCGATGCCGTGGAAAGGCGGCTGGTGGAGACTCTCGGATATTATTTCATATGAAATCACTTCAACGCTGTCAATTTTAAAAACAGCATCCATACACAAACAGGCAATACTGAAATTTAAAAATGACATCTGTAAAAGTGAAGTGAAAAAGGGGGAAACCCAGGCACCTTTTTACTATGTTTTTCCTGCAAAACAGCACGACAAGAGCGAACTGGTTAACCTTGTTAATTTGTTAATGGAACATGGAGTAAATGTATATACAGCTTCTGAAAAAATTTATTTAAACGGCATCTTTGTTTCAAAGGGTGATGTTGTTGTTCCTCTTGCACAGCCTTTCCGCGCATTTATCAAGGAGGTTCTGGAAAGCCAGACTTTTCCTGTACGCCACTATACTCCTGGCGGAGAAATGATTCATCCTTATGATATAACAAGCTGGTCTCTGCCTTTGCATTTTGGTGTTAAATCTTATGAAGTTGATGAATTTTCAGATAAACTTAACAGTTCTTTAATAAAGATTAAGAATGGTTTTAATTATTTAAGAGATAGTAATGTTAATAATTATGCAATTTTCAGTTCCACAAATAATGAGAGCTATAAAGCTGTTTTTACTGCAATAGAAAAAGGCATTAAGGTCAGGCGTCTTTTAAAAGATATTGATGGATATAAATCCGGATCATTTGTAATAAAAAAGAGCAGTATAAGCAGCAGTTTATGGCAAAAGCTGCTCGGGGAATTATCGGTCAGTCCCGATTATTCTGATAAAATTGATGATAAAGATATGCAGGATGTTGTTCTGCCTAAAATAGGACTGGTTGAGACATTTTTCCATGATATGGATGCGGG
>QNDG01000425.1 GCA_003645915.1 Candidatus Zhuqueibacterota bacterium
ACCGATCCCAGAGATCTGGAATTTGAAACACCGGAAATCCCCGATGTTGAAGAGTTTAAAATTGATGACAGTATGATTCTCGCCCCCGGAAAGCCAGACAAGAATGTACAAATTTACAGAGGACCCAACATAGGAGATCCTCCTAAGGGCACCCCTATAACAGGTGATATAAGCGGTGAAGTAATGATAAAAGTCGGTGATAAAATCACTACTGACCATATCATGCCTGCAGGCGCAAGATTGAAATACCGTTCGAATATTCCCAAATATTCCGAATTTGTATTTGAACCTGTTGATCCGACTTTTCCCGAACGCTGCCTGAAAAACAAAGAGAACAATAAGGCAAATATAATTGTAGCAGGGTTAAGTTACGGACAGGGTTCATCAAGGGAGCATGCAGCAATATGCCCGTCGTATCTGAATGTAAAAGCAGTTATTGCAAAATCCATAGAAAGAATACACCATTCAAATCTTATTAATTTCGGAATTCTGCCTTTGGAATTTATCAACGAAAAAGACTATGAGAATCTGGAGAGCGGAGATAATATTAAATTAACGGATTTAATGCATTCCCTTGACTTAAAAAAGCCGATTCTTATCCATAATGAAAGTAAAGACATCAAATTTGAAGTTAAATATACTTTATCGGATCGTGAGATAAAAATCATTAAATCAGGCGGACTTTTGCAATACATAAAAGAAAACAAATAACTTTTTAATAATTTCTTATACAAGGAGAATACAACTATGGATCTAAAGGAAAAATTCCAGCAAAAAATTGAGCCAATGCGCGAACGAATCCAAAAAATGATCAAAGATCATGGTGACGAAGTCATTTCAACAGTTACTGTAAGACAGGCATTCGGTGGAGTAAGAGGAGTTAAATGTCTGGTCTGTGACACATCAAACCTTGATCCCATGGAAGGAATCAGATTCAGAGGTTACACTATACCTGAGCTAATTGAAAAGCTGCCAAAAGCCCCTGGCGGTAAACAACCTCTTCCTGAAGGTATTTTCTACCTGCTTCTCATAGGAGAATTACCTACAGAGGAAGACGTTAAGCAGGTTACAGAAGAGTGGAGAAAACGTTCGGAACTACCCGAGTATCTGGTAAAAATACTGGATTCTCTGCCAAGAGATATGCGTCCTATGACACAATTCTCTTCAAGCGTGCTTGTTCTTCATAAGGATTCAATATTTTCAAAAAGTTACAGGGAAGGAATTTCAAAATATGATCTTTGGAAACCTATGTATGAAGATGTAATGAACCTGCTCGCCAAGCTTCCTGCAATTGCAGCATATGTTTACAGAAGAACATATAAAGACAATAAACAAATTGAACCTGATCCGAATCTTGACTGGGGAGCAAATTTTGCACACATGATGGGCATTGAAAATCCCGAGTATAAAGAGCTTATGCGTCTCTACCTCTTCCTTCACAGTGATCATGAAAGCGGTAATGTAAGCGCTCATACAACCAGGCTCGTAGGATCAGCATTATCCGATGCTTATTTTGCTCTGTCAGCAGGTCTTAACGGTCTTGCAGGACCTTTGCACGGTCTGGCAAATGAAGAATCTTTACGCTGGATTTTAGGCCTCAGGGAAAAATTCGGCGGAGGTGTGCCGACAAAAGAGCAGGTTAAACAATATGTAATGGATACTTTGAACAGCGGGCATGTTGTTCCTGGTTACGGACATGCAGTTCTCAGAACAACAGACCCGAGATATATTGCACAGAGAAAATATGCTCTGGAATATCTTCCTGATGATGAAGTATTCCAGATTGTTAATCTGCTGTACGAAGTTACTCCTGACCTGCTGCGCAAGTACAGCAAGGCTAAAAATCCATGGCCAAATGTTGATGCTCATTCCGGATGTCTTCAAATTCATTACGGTGTTAAGGAATACGATTTTTATCCGGTTCTTTTTGGTGTGTCCAGGGCAATGGGTGTTCTTTCACAGCTAATCTGGGCGCGTGCACTTGGCGGGCCTATTGAGCGACCAAAATCAATAACAACAGACTGGATTCTGGAACAGATTAAAAAAAATAAGTGATTGAACAAACAAAAATCAGGAGATAAAAATTGGACTATAGTGTTTTAGATAAACCCGATAAAGGTGAGAAAATCCGTATTGAAAACGGTAAAATTTCAGTACCGGATAACACGATAATACCTTTTATTGAAGGCGACGGAACAGGGCCGGATATCTGGCGTGCAACAAAAACTGTACTTGACGCCGCAGTTAAAAAAGCATATAACGGAAAGAAAAAAATCGAGTGGTTCCAGATTTATGCCGGATTATCAGCTTTGAAAAAGTACGGAAACGACAATATCCTGCCTGACGATACTTTAAACGCAATCAGAGAATACAAAGTGGCAATCAAAGGTCCTCTGACCACACCTGTAGGGAAATTTGAATATGTATGCCTTGAATGTGCAAAAGAACAGAACGGAATTAACGGAGAACGCCCAAAAACATGTATTAAATGCGGTTCGGAATTTGTTACACCAAAATTCCGTTCTTTAAATGTGCAGCTTCGACAAAAACTTGATCTTTATGCCTGTGTTCGTCCGGTCAGATGGTACAAAGGAGTCCCATGCCCTGTTAAGGAACCTGAAAAATTAGATGTAATTATTTTCAGAGAGAACACTGAAGATGTTTATGCAGGGATTGAGTTTCAGCAAGGTTCGGAACATGCGGAAAAACTGCTGTTGTTTTTAAAAGAGACCCTGGGTAAGAATATCAGAAATGACAGTGGTATTGGAATTAAGCCCATATCTGTTACAGGTACGGAACGACTTGTAAGAAAAGCAATTGATTATGCAATTCAAAACAATAAACCGAATGTGACTTTGGTTCATAAGGGAAATATTATGAAATTTACAGAAGGAGCATTCAGGGACTGGGGCTATGAACTGGCAAAAAGAGAATACAGAGATCAGATAATTA
>QNDG01000426.1 GCA_003645915.1 Candidatus Zhuqueibacterota bacterium
AAAATTAAGACGCTTTCTTATCTCTTTTATTGTATCATGCGCATCATCATCAAGTTCCATTTCCGTAAGTTTACTCTTATTTGACAAATCAGGATATTTCACCTCAAGAGGCACTCTGAAATCAGCATCTCCCCGCACAGAAGTTGTATCATATACAGTAGCAACATTCTCTCTGTCATTTATTTCCAGTAAACCTGTAACTCTTATTTTTGTAGGAAGACAATTAATAAAATCCGTTACTTCATTTGCGGGAAGACTTATTGTGTATCCCTCTGTACCCTGAGTAGGTGGGATAGTATCGTTTATTACAAGATTTTTAAGATTCCCTGTTACGCTCTCAAGAGTTTCCAGAGTAAAATCTGTAATAATTCTGAATGGAAAGCCCTGAAGGTTAAGTGAAATATTAACCTCACCAACCTGAAATCCCTCAAGTTCTTCCGGAATATCTATTTCTGTTTCCATGGGATCAAGATTCACCCTGATTCCTCTGACAATTCCTGAAATTCTTGTAAATATCAGGTCTGTAAATTCAATGGTTATTGTAAGAGGGTTGTAGGTTCCGGTAGTAGTACGTGTTAGTTTTACAGAAAAAGTGATCCGGTTCAATCCGTTTAATGTATCAGGTGAAAACATTTTTCCGCTTAAATCTATGTAATCAATCTGTTCATTGTTAGCATTTGCAGAAATCTCCTTTTCAACAAACAGCGAATCATTTGCATCAAGTCCGAATTTATAAATGGAAAGGTTGACATGAGCACCAAATGAATTTGGATTTGTAACCCTGATTTTTACACTTCCAGACTTAATTACTGCTTCTGTTAAAAGAATTGAATCAAGAGGGAACTCAATAGTTGCCGCAATTTCTCCGAACATAGCAGGATCAATAGTGTAGGAAGTTCCGGATAATTTTAACTTGTCACCTACCTGCTGAGATTCTATATTCTGAGAAAAAGAAAACTCCACACCTCCGTTATTTACATTGATAAATTCCGAATCGTCTGCAAAATCTCCCATTGTATAAGTTTCGTCAAACAGAGGAACAATCAGGTTTACATCCCACACCGGTGTTGCCGGCTGTTTGAATGTACAGCTGCTTACAACAGCAATAACCAGCAAAAGTGCCGCTGATGCAAGAACAGCCGCAATTTTTGTATCTCTTTTCTTCATAAACGCCTCCGTTTATATTTGGGGCTGATTTCTTTATATTTTCAGAAAAACCGAATGGATAGTTATAAATCTTAAAATTAAAACCTGACACTTAATTCAAATATATCAATGATTTTGGTTAAAATCTACTACTAATTTTTTTAAATTACATAACAACAGCAGACAGTATTTCAGCATTACGTATTATTTATCTTATCCATACACTTTCTGACTTTTTCCGCCAAATCTTCACCATAATGATACTTTATAAAAAGCAATTTGAGTTGATCTATGTCTAAATCTTTATTTGATCTTGAAAAAGCACGTTTAGACAATTGCATTGCTGTCTGAGAAAAAGATAATACCTGAAGCAGTTTCTTAGAAAAACTTTGAGATCTTAGCAAAAAAATAAGAACTCTCTCGGCATTTTTATCAGTATCAATAGATTGTGTTTTCATAATGGTTACTGTTTTTTAGTTATTTACAGCTCCTGATACCAAATCAGCCGCCGTGTGCAAGGTGAAACACATTTACCGAAGAATTGTCTTTAATTACAAAATAATCGTATTCCTCTTTGGGAACAAGAGTACCGTTTACTGTTACTGTAATTAGCGAGTAACTGTAACCCATTTTATCAAGAAGATCCTGAACTGTCATTCCCTGAGTGTATGGGACTCTGTCTCTGTTATTTACCAAAATCATTCTTACACTTCCTCTTGACCGGTCAGGATCGCAACAGCTATATTTGCCTGCATATTAGCCACCATTGCAACACGCGCTGCGCACAATCCCTCTTCTGCCTGAGACTCTTCATCTCCGCACAGATAAATATTCCCGCCTTTGTGAACCTTAACAGCTTCTGTTCTTCCCATGCCTGAAAGACCGCTTGCAGCTACAACCGGCCTGTCCGGAAACGCCCTGCACCACGATTCAATCAGCCACTGTTTGTTTTCCGCTTTATCAAATGCTTCAATTAAGAGATCAGCGGATTTGAACAGTTTTTCTATCATCTGAGGCTCAAGAACAATACTGTGAAGCTCAAGGTTAACATCCGGATTGATATCATAAAGGAGCTTAGCAAGCGCTTCTGTTTTTTTCATTCCCACATGGTTATGAAAATAATACTGACGGTTCAGGTTCGAAAGCTCTACTGTGTCAAAATCAACAAGTATAAGACTGCCCACACCGCTGCGCACAAGCGCAACAGCAGCATTTGAACCGAGTCCTCCGCACCCTGCAACAGCAACTGTGGACTTCTGAAGAATTTCCGTAGTGCCGGGAACATTTCTTTTAAATATTTCTTTCATGATTACAATAGTAAATATACAAAAATATAGGTAGTATGGAAATAGTTATTTGAAAAAATCTTTAAACAGATCCATTAAAAATAACTGTAGAGACGTTGCATGCAACGTCTCTACAGCATTAAATATTTTTACATTTTTATTGTTCATACAATTATTTTATACCCTGTTCCCCGGGATTCAAATCATCATCATTCCATTTTGCAGGATTGTTGATAATATAATATTTAATATTTTTGTATGATTTTTCGTTTCGTATAATGTGGTCGTAAAATCGTGTTTGCCATACAAAATCATATCCCAATCTGAGGGCATGTTTTGTTACAGCGGATTTGTATGACCCGATAATTGACGACAATGAATTTTTCCCGATATTTTGAAATCGTTGTTGCCCGATTGTTTTCGGTTGTTGTTTTCGTTGTTGTAGAGACAGGGCATGCCCTGTCTCTACGGTATCAATATCATCAATATCATCATTATCCAAAATCAAAATG
>QNDG01000427.1 GCA_003645915.1 Candidatus Zhuqueibacterota bacterium
ATATAACTCCAAACAGGCCTGATTGTTTAAGTCATATAGGAGTTGCAAGAGAAGTTGCAGCTATCACAGGAGCGGAACTTAAGATACCCGAAACTCAAATAAATGAAACAGATGTTCCTGTTGAGGAAAAAGTAGAAGTAGAAATTCAGGATCCGGAAGGCTGCCCGCGTTATTGTGTGCGTGTTATTGAAAATATTGAGATAAAAGAATCCCCTTTGTGGCTTAAAAAACGTCTTGAAGCTGTTGGGGTAAGATCGATTAACAATGTTGTTGACATAACAAATTACGTGTTAATGGAAACAGGTCATCCTCTTCATGCATTCGATTATGATTTTATTGAGGGTCATAAAATCGTTGTACGAAAAGCAAATGATAATGAAAAATTTGTAACTCTTGACAATATCGAACGCCAGCTTGTTAAAAGCGATCTTTTAATTTGTGACGGGAAGAAACCTGTTGCTCTTGCAGGAGTAATGGGCGGATTAAATTCCGAAGTGATAAATACAACAAAAACAGTTCTTCTGGAGAGCGCATATTTTGACCCGATGACTATAAGAAGAACTGCTAAAAGGCTTAATCTTTCCACAGAAGCGTCATACAGATTTGAAAGAGGCGCAGATCCGGAAAATGCTGTTTATGCTGTAAACAGAGCAGCTGATTTAATGGAAAAACTGGCAGGCGGAAAAACAGCAAAAGGATTTATTGACAACAATCCGAGACAAATTAAACCCTGGAACGTTGACGTAAGGGTTGACAGGGTGAATTTCGTACTGGGAACAAATATTCCAAAAGATAAAATTGTTTCCATTTTTAAGAGTCTTAAATTGAAAGTTAAAGATGGTACACCTCTTAATGTTGAAATACCTACATTCAGACCGGATCTTAAAAGAGAAATTGATCTTATTGAAGAAGTTATCAGGTTGTACGGATTTGATGTAATTGAACCTAGTATGTCAACAGTTATTCCTTTAAATGAGATTACAAACAAAAAAATTAAATTTCATGAAGATTTAAGAGACTATCTTGCAGGAATTGGCTTTAACGAAGTTATTAATACAAGTATGGTTTCTTTGAAGCATATTGAAATACTTAAAAATAATCTGAATATTGATGCTGTTAAAATAAAAAATCCGTTAAGTCCTGAAACAGAATACATCCGTACAAGCCTTATTCCGGGAGTTCTTGACAGTGTGAAATGGAATCATAACAGAGCCACATCGGATATCCACCTTTTTGAAATCGGAAGAGCTATGTATGCAAAAAACAAGTCCCTTCCGGACGAGTATGTTATGGCCTGCGGTGCTGTTTCTGGCAGAAAATACGATAAAGTTACATGGAAAAGAAGTTCCGAACCTGTAGATTTTTACTACCTTAAGGGAATTATTGAATATATTTTTGCAAAATTCCATATTTATGATTACTTTCTTGAAGATAGTGAATATCCGTTTTTTAATGACAACTCTGCGCAAAAAATTATTGTTTCCGGAAATACCGTGGGATACATGGGAAAGGTCGGAGATGGAATTCTTAAAAAGTGGGATATTAATACAGACGTTTATATGTTCGATTTAAATCTTGATAGCGTGTTCGGTTCGGTCAGACAGAGAATTGTTTATTCGCCGATCCCCAGGTTTCCTGCTGTAAAAAGAGACCTTGCAATTGTAGTTGATGAAAGTGTGAGGGTTAGACAGATTATTGATAAGGTTAAATCAAAAGGCGGAAAGTATCTTAAGCAAGTTGAAATTTTTGACCTGTATAAGGGTAAGCAAATACCTGAAGGCAAAAAAAGTATCGCACTGACAATGACATTTTTATCTGATGAGAAGACTCTCAGAGAGCAGGAAATTGAACCTGTTTTTAAAAAAATTATAGCCCATCT
Organism: Candidatus Zhuqueibacterota bacterium; assembly: GCA_003645915.1. Lineage (GTDB taxonomy): Bacteria > Zhuqueibacterota > QNDG01 > QNDG01 > QNDG01 > QNDG01. Next base: position 1,880 of record QNDG01000427.1, read on the forward strand.
TGAAGCGGAATTTTCTGCTTCATTACGCTCTGTTTGAGTGTTAAAAAAGGGGACTTTGAATAATGGAAGAAAACAATATTGATGTACTGGAAGAAAAGATAAACAAAATAGTCGCTATGATAAACACTCTTCGGGAAGAAAATAAAAAATTAAAAGTTTATGCTGAAGAGCTTAAAAAATCAAACATGGAAAAAGATGAAGTAATAAGAAAATTAAACCAGGAAAGAGAAAATATAGCTAATATTCAAAATGAAATTGAATCTTACAAATCCAAACATGACAGGGTTAGGACAAAAGTTGACCAGCTTTTACTTAAGCTGAAAGAAATTGACGATATTTATTGACTTGTTGATGTTTTATTCATAGCTGTTAAAGGGAGTTGTTATAATTTTAACCTGCAGGAACGCATGAATGTGTTCGGATAAAAAAGTAATCAAAGTAAGAATATATGGTGCTGAATATACAATACGCGGTGCAGCAGATGAGAAGTACATTAAAAATGTTGCAGAATATGTTAATCAAAAAATGATGGAAATAGACCGAAATACTCGTATTGATTCTTCTTTAAAGGTTGCAATTTTGGCATCATTGAACATAACAGATGAACTTTTGAAATTAAAAGAAGAAAACGAGAAAATCCGAACCGAACTGAAAGATAAGATTGAACAGATAAACAGACTTATTGATAGGAAAATTTTAAGTAAATCATAAAGTTTATCCCCCGCAGGTAGATTCCCTTTAGCACTTGTTACACTGTTTGGAAACAAGTGTAATTTTCTATTTACGGGGATTTTTATATATTGGAGGTACTAATGAATATAGAACTTGTAATTATTATTGCTGCTGGTGTTGGTATTTTTATGTTTTTTCTCGGCTGGGTTGTAAGTACTAAAATCGGTCAGGGGAAAGTGGCCAATGCAGAGAAGCTTGCTGAAAAAATTGTATCTGAAGCTGAAAAAGAAGCAGCCGCCTTAAAAAATCAAAAAATACTTGAAGCAAAAGACGAGTGGTACAAGCAAAAGCAGATCTTTGAAAAGGATACTTATCATCAGCGTCA
>QNDG01000428.1 GCA_003645915.1 Candidatus Zhuqueibacterota bacterium
ACTTCCATTCTTGTGGATGAAAGAATATTTAAAAAGAATCCATTTATCGCACTTTTAAGAAGTGCCGGAGGGGGTGCAAGAGAAGTAAGCGTGCCTGTTGAAAATATTGCTGCAGTAAACAGAATTCTGGCAAGAGAAGACATTAAAAAGCTAATACCGCCGGATGCTGAAATGCTGTGGTCATCAGAGACTTTCAGAATAGGTGATAAGCAGTACAAAGAGCTCTTTCTGGTAAAGAAAGACGCTGAATTAACAGGTAAATATCTTACAGATGCAAAAGTAAATATAGGGCAGGGAGTTCAGAATGCAGGACGGCCTGTTGTTAATTTTACTTTGAACAGAAGAGGCGGAAGAATAATTGGAAGAGTTTCCAAAGCAAATATTAACAGGCGTCTTGCAATTGTTCTGGACAATAAAGTAGTATCAGCCCCAAGAATTCAGAGCCAGCTTGGCATGAGCAGCCAGATTACAGGTATTCCGACGATGGATGAAGCAAAGATGATTGCAATTGTTCTTAGGGCAGGTGCTTTACCCACACCAGTTAAAATTACACAAGAAACAACAGTAGGACCTACACTTGGTAAGGATTCAATCAAACGGGGATCATATTCAACTATCCTCGGATTTTTATTAGTTATAATTTTTATGGTATTCTATTATAAAATGTCCGGTATAATTGCTGATGTAGCACTTGTTTTAAATCTTCTTATTCTTGCTGCTGTTCTTGCACAGTTCAGATTTACTTTAACTTTACCAGGTATGGCCGGTATTGTTCTTACTATTGGTATGGCAGTTGATGCTAATGTACTCGTTTTTGAAAGAATCAGAGAAGAGCTAAACGTAGGCAAAACCGTAAAAGCTGCTATTGATGCTGGTTATTCAAGAGCGTTTCGTACTATTTTTGATGCTAACCTTACAACACTTATGACAGCTATAGTTCTTTATCAATTTGGTACCGGGCCTATAAGAGGTTTTGCAGTAACTCTTTCAATCGGTATTGTAGTAAGTATGTTTACAGCTTTGTTTGTTACAAGAGTAATTTTTAACACGATTACGTCCCGTAGAACTCTTAAAAAACTAAGCATTTAAAGAGATGATTGACTTGTTAATTATAAAATAAGAGAGGGTTAACATGCAGTTTTTCCAGACACCAAATATAGATTTTATATCAAAAAGGAAAATTGCCTTTATATTGTCGGGGCTTATGTTCCTGATAGGAATTGTATCACTTGTTCTTCACAAAGGCCCTAATTACGGAATAGATTTTAAAGGCGGTACTTCCATTGTTATTAAGTTTGACGGAAAAGTTACAGTGCCTCAAATCAGATCTGCTCTTGGCAAGGCGGATCTTGGTAAAAGTGAAATAAAACAGTTTGGTTCAACTAATGAGTTCTTAATTTATGTTGCACAGCAAAAAGAACTAAGTGCTGTTGAGATGGCTCAAAAAGTTGAAAAGACTGTCGGAGAACAGATAAAAGACGTTAAATATGAAATAGAAAAAATAGACGTTATAGGGCCTCGTATAGGAGAAGAATTAAGAAAGGCCGCAGTTCTGGCTATTTTTATAGCCCTTATAATGATTTTGATTTACGTGGGATGGAGATTTGAAGTCGTATTTGCAGCAGGTGCAATTGCAGCGTTATTTCATGATGTTTTAATAACTCTCGGTGCGTTTAGTATTCTTAATTACGAGATTTCATTAAAAGAAATTGCAGCGTTTTTAACAATTGTTGGTTATTCTTTGAATGATACAATAGTTGTGTATGACAGAATAAGGGAAAATTTAAAGATTATGCGCGGTGATAATCTTGCTACCATTATTAATGCAAGTATAAATCAGGTTCTTTCACGTACTGTTATTACGTCTCTTACAACTTTTACGGTTGTTCTGATTCTGTTTCTGTTTGGTGGAAAAGTTTTACATGGATTTGCTTTTGCAATGCTTCTTGGTGTTGTAGTAGGAACTTATTCTTCTATTTTTGTTGCCAGCCCTATTGTATATGAATGGCAGATGAGACACGGAGGTAAAAGAGGGCTTAAAATGGCCAAGAAAAAGAGATCATAACTAATTTTTCTTTTGAAAGGCAGGCCGACATGGAGTTTCAGGTAAAAAAAGCAGGTAATGTCGCTGTTATTACAATTGAATCAACCAGTCTGGGGGGGCCAGGGGCAAATCAGCTTTCCGATGAAATCCGGACTGTTATGGATGCTGATATTGTTAATTTTGTTATTAATATGGAAAAAGTAGAGTGGATGAATAGTTCCGGACTGGGAATTTTAATTGCGGCATTAAATACAGTAAAAAGAAAAAATGGTGAGCTCTGTCTGCTGAATATTCGTGAAAAGACAGAGCAATTATTAAAAATAACTAAGTTAGACAGAGTTTTTAAAATATTTGATTCAGAGGAAAAAGCTGTTGCAGAATTTACAAAGTAAAAATTCTCAGATTAAAGCTGTTATAGGAACCCAGTGGGGCGATGAAGGCAAGGGTAAGGTTGTTGATCTTCTTGGCGATAATTTTGATATTGTTGCAAGATACCAGGGAGGCCCTAATGCCGGGCATACTGTTAAATTTGACGGTAAAACATTCATTCTGCACCATATTCCTACAGGTATTTTAAGACCTGATATTTCCTGTGTCCTCGGTAATGGCATGGTTATTAATGTTGAATCGCTTATGGAGGAAATCGAACAGCTTTCTGATAAATCAATTGATGTTTTTTCCCGGCTTTTTATCAGCGAGAATGCACATATTATTATGCCGTATCATATACAGTTAGATTGTGCATCCGAAGCATGTGATGACGGCTCAGTTGAAGTTATAGGAACAACAGGAAGGGGCATAGGCCCTGCATATGCGGATAAAGCAAGGCGTACCGGTATCAGAATGGGGGATTTGTTAAATTTTAATATTCTTGA
>QNDG01000429.1 GCA_003645915.1 Candidatus Zhuqueibacterota bacterium
CATCTTCCTCTTGGCGTTGATACTGTACAGGTGTGTTTTGCAGCAGACAGCAACAAAGTTTTCTCTTCTCCCGACCTGTCCAGAATGATAAAAATCAATCCCGGAGTTATTTCAGGAGATCCTGGTACAGTACAGGATTCTGTTGTAACCAATAATAACATAACAATAACAGGGGATGATTTATTACTTTTTGAACAAAATCAGTATGTTTATTACGGAATTAAATACTTTTTTTCGGGAACTGACAACAAATTTATTAAAATCCGATCTGATGATTATATCCGTATTATTTCATGGATTACTGCACAAGTGAATGCCGATTTCTCTGATGATAACGGGGAAGGGGGTGAATCATGAGGTCTGTAAAGAGAGTACTTATAGTATTTCTGTGTTTGCTGTTAACAGGCACATCCGGTGTATTTGCACAGACCAATGCAAGAGCAATGGGTATGGGCCTGGCTTACACTGCTGTTGCAAGGGGTGTGTATGCACCTGCCTGGAATCCTGCTAATCTGGGACTGCCTGATAACCCCAAATCGTCTTTCTGTTTTTTTTCAATAAGTGCAGGTCTGGGCAACAATGCTTTTACCAAGCAGTTGTATGATAAATTTTTTGTAGAAGGTGCAGATGAAAATAACAAAATCTACTGGAGTTCCAGTGATGTGAATTCACTTCTCAGCTATATTCCTGACAAAGGATTTTTAGGATATGCTCTGACAAATGTGCAGCTTTTATCATTTTCTGTTGGCAGGTTTGCTTTTTCAATTCGTGCGTTCGGAAGCATGTTCTCCAGACTTAACAAAGAGTATTTTGAAATTCCTCTTATCGGAAATAAAATGAACACTATTTATAATATGAATAAAACAAAGGCTGCAGGAATGGGAATAGGTATAGTTTCATTCTCGTACGGGCATCCGGTTAATGTTGACTTTGCAAAGGCTTTTTCAGTCGGGGCGTCTTTTAAAATGCTATACGGGTTAGGATATGCCAATACAGATAAGGCGTCGGCCATTTTTGAAACTGCACCGTACGGATTCAATGTTCACGGAGCTTATGAAGCCACTGTTGCTGCAGGAGGTCTTGGCTGGGGTTTTGATATTGGTACAGCCATGAAACTGAACGATAAGTGGGATTTCAGCCTCAGTATGTCAAATGCGCTTTCAAACATCAGCTGGCAGGATCCTAAAAAAGAGGTGGGCTATTTCAAAGGGGACTCACTTTATGTTATCAGTTTTGATGACAGTGAAGAAATTGGTATAGAAGATTCGTCATGGTCAATTGATAAAGACAAATTTTCAAGAGGAGTACCTTCGGTTATAAGGTTCGGAGCCGCCTACCGTGAAGACGGATTTTTAATAAGCGCTGATTACATTCAGGCTTTTACAGAGAGTGCTTTTTATTCAACTTCTCCGCGGTTTTTACTTGGAACCGAATGGTCAGGCATAGGTTTTCTTCCTTTGAGAATGGGAGTAGGCGTAGGGGGAAGACTGGGCACTACCCTTTCTTTCGGATTCGGCCTGCATCTCGGATCATTTAAATTTGATGTTGGTATTATGAACCGGGGCTTTTTAAATCCCAACACAAGCAAGGGATTTAATGTGGCAGTTGATATGAGCATAATTCCCAGTATTAAGAAAAATGTAATGGTTTCCGATTTCAGATAGATTTGATTTAAAATCCGGGGGGATAATGGGAACCAAAGGTTTTTTGAAATCATTAAAAGATATTTTTACGGATGTTCTGTACAGTATCTCAGATTTTATTTATCCGGGCTTTTGTCCTTTATGCGGGGACAGAACAGACCTTGACCTTTTATGCGGCAGCTGTGCAGAAAATCTTGTAAAAGAATTTTCTCAGTTAATGTTTAATAAAAACAGAGATTTTCCCAATCTTGACGAAAACGCGTATTTTGACCAATGTATTTGCGGGTGGAATTATACTGAAAATGTGAAAAGGATTATCAGTCTTATGAAGTACAATGGTCAGGAGAATCTCTGTTTTTTTATGGGTGATATCCTCGGAGGATATTTAAAACAGGTTCTTTCAGGATTTGATTTTATTGTACCTGTACCTTTGCATCCGACAAGAGAAAGAGAGAGGACATACAATCAGAGCCGGCTGATTGCATCAGCCATTAAAAAACAAGTGCCCGGGTTAAAACTTTCTCAAATTCTCATCAGAAAAAAATATACAAAACCTCAGGCAGGATTGGATAGTAAAGAGAGACAGGGCAATGTAAGAGATGTTTTTATCTTTAGAAAAAGAGAAGACCTGGCCGGCAAAAAAGTGGTAATTGTTGATGATGTTATAACAACAGGAGCAACAATTAACAATTGTGCCAAGGTAATAAAAGAAAACGGGGCTGCGCATGTGTGCTGTATTTCAATAGCAAGGCCTTTAACTTAAAATAATATAGTTTTTTTCTTGACATTTCCCTTAAAAATTAATATAATTTACTTCGATATTTTTTTAAGCGCATTTGTACCGTATGTTTTGTATAGTGTGCAATTTTAAATTAAACTGACTGGAGGAAGTCATGGCAATTCGTGTGGGGATTAACGGGTTTGGCAGAATAGGACGTCTTGTATTCCGTATAGCAATGAAGCGTCCTGAGGTTGAAGTAGTTGCCGTAAATGATATTACTGATGCAGCCACTCTTGCACATCTTTTAAAATATGATTCGGTGCACGGCAAGTATGACGGCAGCATAGAAGTAAAAGATAACTCCTTTATTGTTGACGGAAAAGAAATCAGGGTAATGGCTGAGAGAGATCCTTCCAAACTTCCGTGGAAGGAGATGAATGTGGATGTGGCAGTTGAATCCACAGGAGTTTTCCGGACCAGAGATAAGGTTGCAATGCATCTTGATGCAGGCGCAAAAAAGGTTCTTCTTTCAGTTCCTGCAAAAGATG
>QNDG01000430.1 GCA_003645915.1 Candidatus Zhuqueibacterota bacterium
TTGCTCCCGAAACAACGAGAATATCACCAAAACTACCCTTGTGTCCCATTGGATCTCTTTCAGGCAGTATATCAGGAATTGTGACTTCACTTTGAATTGAGGGATCATTGTAAAGTTCAGGTGGAAATGAGATGTATGATACGTACAATTTACCGCAGAATTCAAATCCCGGATATAGGATATTACCGAATTTGGGAAGGCCGAAAGTAACTGTAAAATCAGCAAGAACAGCATAGCCCATAATCTGCCCGGTGTTGCCGTTTATGCCTGAAGGTATGTCAACAGAAAAAACAGTAAGTCCGCTGTTATTAATCTTCTCAATTACCTGTTTGTAAAGTCCGTTTACATCTCTTGCAAGACCGGTTCCGAATATAGCATCAATTATTACATCGCTGCGTGCAATTATATTGTCAAGTTCTTTTATGTCCGAAATAGAAATTGTTTTTATTCCTATTTTTTCCGTTCTTTTCAGATTGTCTTTTGAAGGGCCGGCAAACTTTGACTTGTCTCCCATGAGTACAATTGTAACATCTGCACCATAAGAAAAAAGCTTTCTTGCAATGCCAAGACCGTCTCCTCCGTTGTTTCCGGTTCCGCAGAAAACAGTAAAAGATCTCTCCTTAATTCCTATTTCTTTATCAATAACATTGCAGACGGAAATTGCGGCATTTTCCATCAGAACAGAATCACTGATCCCGTATTTGTCAATCGCTGTTTTATCCATCAGCCTCATTTTTTCCACACTGCAAACTTTCATGGTCAGCCTCTTTGAGTTATTTTAAATTTATAATTATATAATAATAGAATTTCCTCTGAATGCTTCGTGTCCGGCTCTTCTATTATATATTGAAGTTATACATGTAAAATATGTTTCCTTATGAAAAAAGCAAGTTTTATGTTAATGTTTATTAAAAAACAGAAGGGTTTTAATCCTTTAATACACATAATAATTGATAAACATGCCGGATTTACAGATAAATTAATAAATTTAAAGTAGCCACTTCAACCGTAAAATCTTAAAATACAGCTACTTATTGCGAGATAGCCGTGTTGCGTGGGTTTAAAGAACAGTAACATTAAAAAAATTTTGATTTATTTGAAGTATTTATTATCTTACAGTCCGCATTTTATGTATAGTATTTTAAAGTAAGGAGGCTATATGTTTTCCAAATATGCTCTTGCAAATCCCTTAACAAAGATACTTGATAAGCCGAGAACAGATTTCACAAGAGATGATCTTCTTAAAGTTATAGAAGAAAAACAGATAGAAAGATTAACATTTCATTATACGGCTCTTGACGGGAAGCTGAAAGAATTGAAACTTCCCATTGCAAACAGATATCAGGCTGAAATTATTCTGACAAACGGTGAAAGAGTTGACGGATCTTCTCTTTTTAAGGGAATGGTTGATGTATCTCTTTCGGATCTTTTTGTTGTACCAGTTTATAGTACGGCGTTCTTAAATCCTTTTGATCCTGCAAGTCTGGATTTTATATGCAGGTTTATAACAAAAGACGGAGAGAGAGCACCTTTTACCTTAGACAATATTTTACAAAAAGCTTATAATTTGTTCAAAGAGAGAACCGGCCTTGATTTGCATGTTCTCGGAGAGCTGGAATTTTTTCTTCTTCGTGATCCTGACACCAAAATATATCCTGCTCCTGTTCAGAGAGGATATCATTCTTCTACTCCGTTTGTCAAAAGCGGGCAGATACTGAATGAAATGGTCCGATATATTTCCCAGATAACAGAATCAATAAAGTATGCTCACAGTGAAGTAGGATATGTTGAAAAAGTAAGAAGCGATCTGGATGAGATCCGGGGAAAACAGGGAGAGCAGTTGGAAATAGAATTTTTGCCACGCCCTGTTATGGAAGCTGCTGACTGGCTTGTTTTATCACGCTGGCTGATCAGAAATGTTTCTTACAGATGCGGATGTGTTGCTACTTTTGCTCCCAAGCTTGAAGAAGGTATTGCAGGTAACGGATTTCATGTGCATGCAGCTTTATTAAAGAACGGTAAAAATATTATGCGGGAGAGTTCCGGTGAACTCTCTGCAGAAGCAAAGAAACTGATCGGAGGATTGTGCAAATATGCCGGCTCTTTAACAGCTTTCGGTAATACTGTATCGTCTGCGTATCTTCGCCTTGTCCCCAATCAGGAAGCGCCAACCAGAATCTGCTGGAGTGATTTAAACAGAAGCGCGATGATACGCGTACCTCTCGGATGGTCAAATCTTACAAATCTTGCAGGTATTGTTAATCCGGGAAAAGCAAGTGAGCTTGATCAGATTGCGTCACGCCAGACTGTTGAACTGCGCAGTCCTGACGGAAGCGCGCTTATTCATCTTTTACTTGCAGGAATTACTATGGCTGCAGAGTGGGGACTTACCAATGAAGAGAGCAAGGATCTGGCGGAAAAGTTATATGTTACAGGTAATATTTTTAAGAATAAAAAATTATTGAGAAGTCTTCCTGCTCTTCCAAAGAGCTGTGTTGAATCTTCGCGCTGTTTACAGAAAAACAGAGACCTTTACGAAAGAGATGGTGTGTTTACTCCGTCAAGTATTGATTATATTCTTAATATGTTAAAGTCCGAAGATGATGAACACATGAATGAAAGGCTCATAGATCTTCCTGCTGATGACAGACTGCATGAGACCAGAAAAATAATGCATAAAGATCTGCACCGCCATTAGGAGAAAGAATAAAAAGTGAAGGCAAAAACATCCGTTCTCGCGGTTTTTGCGTGTTTTTTATGGTCAACAGCCTTTGCAGGCGTAAAAATAGGACTGGAATTTTTTAATCCTCTTGCTTTGGCAGGTATCAGGTTTATTATATCGGGTCTTATTCTTCTGCCTTTTTGCGGCGGCTTAGTAAATATTAAAAAGATATTTTCAGAAAATAAAA
>QNDG01000431.1 GCA_003645915.1 Candidatus Zhuqueibacterota bacterium
CGCTTTTAATAAAGACACATGTATTGTTATGAGTGTAGGCGCTCCTGGATATATTTTTAAAACCTATAACGGCGGTAAAACCTGGGGACAGAAGTATTGGAACCCGGATCCTGATATTTTTCTTAATTCAATCGATTTCTGGGATAATGAAAAAGGAATAGCTGTAGGAGATCCATGCTGCGGCGGTTTTACAGTTCTGGTTACTAATAACCAGGGAGAAACATGGTCCAGAATTCCGATAAAAAACATCCCTTCGCCCTCTGAAGGTGAAATTCAATATGCTTCAAGCAATTCATGTATTGCGGTTTCAGATAGCGGTCTGGCATGGTTTGTAACCGGCGGAACAGAATCCCGAATTTTCAAAACAACGGACTATGGGAAAACATGGAAGGTTTTTAAAACACCTGTTGTAAATGGTGCTGAATTAAGTGGTATTTTTTCAACAACATTTTATGATTCACTGACAGGTATCGTTGCAGGAGGTAAATACCTTAAACCCTCTGATACGGACAACACATTTGCCATTACACATGATGGAGGTGAGACCTGGACTCAACCTGATTCAATGCCGCCAATAGGATTCTGCTCCTGTGCAATTTTCCCCTTTACAAACGATAAAAATACTATTTTAACAGCTGGACTCAATGGTATTGCTGTTACTTATAACATGGGATTAACATGGAAACTGTTAAGTAATAAAAGTTTTAATGTTATAAAATTTTCCGATAAAGATCAATTCGGCTGGGCAGCTGGGAACAGTGGACAAATCGCCAAAATAATATGGTAACAATATAAAATAAACTCCGGAGGAACAATGGCAGACCTTAGGGCAAAAGGCATAATGAATAAAAACATAATATCTGTAAGTAAGGACTGGACAATTGAAAAGCTATCTCAATTCCTTGATGAAAATTCTATAACAGGTGCGCCTGTTGTTGACAGTGCAGGAATACCCGTCGGCGTAGTATCTGTAACTGATATTGCAAGAGACCACTCAATTAAAAGACAGATTTTACCCGAGTCTCAGCCTCACGATTTTTACTCTTCTTCCGAAGACCTTCCCGGTTACCAGGAGGTACTCAGCACATTAAGAATTGAACCTGAACGAAAAATTCTGGTCAAGGATATTATGACTCCAATGATTTTTGACGTTGATGAAGATACTCCTGTTCAGAAAATTGCAGATACAATGATAAGAGGAAGAATACACAGAGTATTTGTAACAAAACAGGGAAAACTGACAGGGATTATTACGGCTCTTGATATGCTTAAGATAATAAGAGACCTATAGACTTCTTGAAACTGAATAGGGATTGAAAATATTTATGAATTCTGCAATTCTTGAAATTGACGACATTGTTCTGAATATAAACGGTAAAAACCTGCTTAACCATCTTTCTATGGAATTCTGGGAAGGGCAAATTCATGCTGTAATAGGCCCCAACGGCGCAGGCAAATCCACTCTCGCTTCAACAATTATGGGACTTTCCGGTTATACAAATTTTTTAGGAGATATCAGATTTAAAGGTAACTCAATAAAAAATCTCTCTGTTTCACAACGGGCAGCACTGGGTATTACCCTTGCATGGCAGGAACCTGCCCGGTACGAAGGCCTTCTTGTTAAAAAATTTATCATCGCAGGCGCAAAAGACAAATCCGAAAAAAGAGCAAGAAAAGCTCTGTCAACAGTAGGGCTTAATCCTGATCTGTATATAAACAGGAAAGTGGATAAAACCCTCTCCGGAGGAGAGCGCAAAAGAATTGAGTTAGCATCTATTCTTGCAATGGAGCCTGAACTTGTAATTATGGATGAGCCGGACTCGGGAATAGACGTTGAAGCCTTAAGCAGAATATTTGATACTCTCAAAATTTTAAAAAACAGAGGAAGTACTGTAATTTTAATAACACACAGCACTGAAGTTTTAAAACATGCTGAACACGGCTTTTTAATCTGCCACGGCCAGCTTTTGAGCAAGGGAAGTATAGTAAAACTGCAGGCTCTTTTCGGAACAAAGTGTATTCCCTGCTCCCATAAAAACCAGCCTGACGAAGAAAGTGTTTACGAATATGAGTAAAGAACAGAACTTAATCAAACAGATGTACCAAAGCATGGGGCAGAGCCATATTCACCCCGATGATGTTGCACGTCTGGAAATACATGGTAATAAAGTAATCGGAAAACACCTTTTGCCAGGGCTTGAAGTTGAAACAAAGGAGAGAGAAAACGGAGTATCGGTTAATATAGTTTTAAAAGAGAACATAACAATATCAAAACCTGTTATAATTTGCTTTGGAATTTTACCTGAAACCGGGGTCCAGAATATTTCTGTTAAGACTGAACTTGAAAAAAATTCCAGGATGGCAGTAATAGCAAATTGTGTTTTCCCAAAAGCTGTAAAGGTCCTTCATACAATGGATGGAGAAATAATTGTCGGAGAGAATGCTGAATTTTCCTACCTTGAACGCCACACTCACAGCCCTGATGGAGGAATTACAGTTATCCCGAAAACCATTGTCACGTTAAAGGAAAACGCAAAATTCCGGACAGACTTTGAACTTATTAAAGGAAGAGTCGGATTTGTTGATATTGATTATCAGGCAAAATGTTATAAAAATTCCGTTCTTGAGATGACTGCCCGAATAAGCGGTAAAAAAACAGATAAAATCAAAATCAACGAGCAGGCCTTCCTCATGGGAGAAGGAGCAAGAGCAGTTCTTACATCAAATATAGCAGTAAGAGACAATGCGGAAGCAAATGTAAAAAATACAATTGTTGCAGACGCTCCTTATGCAAGAGGTCATGTTGATTGTAAAGAAATTGTACAGGGAAACGCCACAGCCAGGGCAGTTCCTGTTGTTGAGGTGAGAAATCCCAAAGCACATATTACACACGAAGCCGCTCTTGGCA
>QNDG01000432.1 GCA_003645915.1 Candidatus Zhuqueibacterota bacterium
ACCAGTCAATTAAAAACTGTTTGGAATTCCCTTTGCCAAGTGCCAGAGAAAAAACTATCAGTGCCAGAAAAGCATGATCCGGTCTGACATGAATAATCTGGTTAATAAGTACAAAATAAACAACAATCCCGATCAAAACATAAATCCGCCATGAATTATCCGGATGTTTCAGATTGTTTCTGACTTTTTTCAATTTTTCTTTAATACTCATTAACATCTCCGTTCTTTTTTAAATATGTACTGAACCTGTATAAGACTCTTTGTTTTGTCCAATAAACAGAGCCCGTTTTTTTCTGCTGATTTAATAAATCTGTCTTCTTTCCAGCATCTTACTTTTGCTCCGGAAATATTTCGCAAGAAATTAACAATATTAAACTGAGCCCTTGTTGTAATAAAATATCCACCGGGCAATAATATTCTTGCTGCTTCTGAAAAAAATTCATTAAGTCTCTCAATATACTCGCTAAGTCCTACGCCTGTAACAACAGGAAAAATCTCACTTTTAAAAGGCATCACAACCGCATCAGCCGCAGCAGGTAAATATCCTTTTTTTCTGCAAATACCAAGCATACGCATTGATGAGTCAACAGCAAACAAAACTGTTTTATTATCAAAGAGAGTACTGGTTTCTCCTTCTCCTGCACCTATATCAAGCAGTTTGTCAGGCTCTATTTTGTATTTCCTTACAAATTCTGCAATATTTTGCTTTTCTTTCCGCAAAATCCAGTTAATAATAAAAAAATGCCTTATACTTCCGTACCAGCCTGCTTTGATATTCCAAAGATTCATTGCATTTCCCTCCGGGAAATGACCTGCTTGTCCCCTGTGATATCAATTAAAACGGATTTTAACAATCTGTTTAAATCATATGAAATGCTTTTTGCAGTATTTTCCACATCTTCGTGAGTAAGATTTGATTCACCCAAACCGGAAGCCATGTTTGTTATGCACGATAATCCCAGGACCTTAACTCCCATGTGATTTGCAGCAATAACCTCCGGAACAGTGGACATACATACCGCATCAGCGCCGAGCAGTCTCAGAGCTTTGACCTCTGCAGGAGTTTCATAGCTGGGACCGTGTGTTGCAGCAAGAACCCCCTCATAAACTTTAATACTCAGATTTTCTGCTGCTTTTTTGGCAGCGTCTCTGTACTCCATGCAAAAAGCTTCAGACATATCCGGAAATCTTGGTCCCAATTCATCAATATTTTCGCCAATAAGAGGATCCGAACCAATTAAGTTTATATGATCTTTGATTATCATTATACTACCGGGAAGTATGTCAGGGTTTGTACTGCCAGCCGCATTTGTGATTACAAGGGATTTCATACCAAGGTATTTCAGTACTCTTATACCAAAAACCACATCTTTTAAAGAATAACCTTCATAAAAATGAACCCTGCCCTGCACAATTGCGATAAAAGAACCGCTCAGTCTTCCTAAAACAACTCTGCCTTTGTGACCTTTTACAGTGGATTTGGGCCAGTGCGGAATTTTATCTGTAGGAACAGAAAAAACTTCCTGTATCTGCTCTGCAAAACTGCCAAGGCCTGACCCGAGAATAACCCCTGCTTCTACTTTATCTGCACCAATGCTTTTTTGCAGAAATCCTGCAGCATCTTTAATTTTTTCAATAATTTTCATATCCTGCTAAAATATATTTTTTTTATATGAATTTCAAGTTAAAAAACAAAACTTCTGGCACCCCCCGAAAATTTAAGGGAATTTGAAGAGGGAAGTTTGTAAGCAGGCAGAAGACAGGTTGTTATCCACACGTCCGTCAAAAGCCGGACACATCCGTCAAAAGCCGGACACGTCCGTCAAAAGCCGGACATGGTTGACACGAATTAAAAACCGGAGGTTTTCAGATGCCGGAGAAGAAATTTTAAATTTTGAATTAAAAACAAAAGCATGGTTTTGTCTGACCAAAGTTGAAGTTGGAGCGTATATTCCAGGATGCTGGCAAAGATATCTTATACCTTTATACCATATACCGTTTTTGTTTTATCCTTTATCCTTTAACCTTGTTTTTCTTTGCAAGAGTGCACACCACCCTATTTATAAACATCCCTCCTATGGCCGATTTTTACTACAAACACTATCAGTTTATCATCTTCTATTGAATAAAGTATCCTGTAATTTCCGTATCTTATTCTGTATTGTTCTTTCCCGGTCAGTTTGATACATCCGTCAGGCCTTGGATTATCTGCCAGTAATTTGATTTTTCTAATTATACTCTTTATATCCTTATCAGGAATAGAATTAAGTTCCTTTACTGCCGATTTTTTCAATTCGATTTTATATTTTCCCATTCTTTTTCAGATCCCTTAGAACAGATTCAAATGTTACAGTCGGTTCCTTTTCTCTCTCTGCAAATGCTCTGATATCTTCCTCATCTTCAGCCAATTCATTTCTTATTGCGATATCAATAAGCTCTGACAAAGATTTATTAGAGTATGCCGATTTTATTTTTAAAACCCGGTGAATATCAGGATCAAAATAAATCGTAGCTCTTTTCTTTAACGCACCCAAAATTCTCCTCCTTTTTCTTGTACGCCTCTCACAACACAAAATAACGTTATAACGTTAAAATGTCAAGATGTTTTGCATACATAATAAGGTTTAATTATTTTTATCATTTTATGATGCAGCATCATTTATTTTAAAAAAGTATTTTTTAATTAAAGGACAGAATATCGAATATCAATTGAGAATTTGAGAGAAAAGGGCAGACACCCAGGTCTGCCCCTACAGCGGGCGTTCGTTTTTTAACATTTTTTTAACGGAAATTTTCAGATGCCGGCAAAAGAGACAGGATGCATCCTGCCTCTACATTTTTCTTTGCGTTCGTTGCGGGCGAACCTCTGTCCCAGTTTTGTCTTTATTCTATTATCTTATTTGTA
>QNDG01000433.1 GCA_003645915.1 Candidatus Zhuqueibacterota bacterium
AATCAGCAGCACTGTCTATCTCACTGGTTCCAAGACCGCGGCCCTTTAAATCATCACTTGCCAGGAATTTAATATACTTCATCATGCGATCCGCAGAAAAAACAGGTGCAAGATAAGCCAGTGCTTTACGGCGGGGAAGCTCCAAATCTTTGCCAGGTAATATTTCTTTATCCCACTTAATAACTCTCTCTAAGGGTGAATGAACAGCTTTCCACTGTCCTTTTGCAATGTTTACCGGTTCACTCCCCTCAAAAACCAAATAGCTGTATTTTCCATAGTGGAGTAATTTTCTGGCAAGCCCGTCAACTGCTTTTGGTTCTGCAATTGTTAACCATGCTGCAACTGACTTGTTATTTTCAGGATGTCTCACTGCAATTACAAAACTATTTTTCTCTGTATTAAAATTCGATTTATTAAAACTAATAGTTTTCTCGTTTATATCTGCATTAAAATCTTTTATGCCGTCAACTATAATATTTTTATAGGAATTATTATCTCCGAATATCCAGACAGCCCTGTCTGAAGGCAGTTTGGTAATTTCCGAATCTAACTTAATAATAATATTTTTTGTTTTATCTTTTGACCATTTTTGTGCAAGCAGCTTATAATTTTCCAGTTCACCTTTTGCTGCTTTTGAAGGCAGAATAATTAAGATATTCTTTGTTCCGAAAATCTTTGAAAGAGCCGGGGGTATTTCATAATAGTGCAGTTTTCTGAACAGCTGGAATTGCGGATCAATTTTTATTATCAGAGGTCTTTCTTTAAAAAACAGTTTATATGATTGTGTTTTTGATGTCATTTTAATTTTTTTTATTTCCGTTTTATCCGAAAACCATACAGCCACAGGAACATTTAAAACAAAAACATTACCATCCTGTCTTTGATTTAATGTGAACTCAATACTGTATCCGTTTTTTACTTTTTCAGCTTTAACATCTTCCAGACCAAGCTCAGGCGCGCCTGTCCTGTTTACCCATTGATCGAAAAATGACTTTAAATCCTTCCCGCTAACCTTTTCCATTGCCATACGTATATTATCAAATGAAGCTATCCTGTACTTATTATCACGGTAGAATTTCTGGAAGCCCTTTATAAAAATTTCATCTCCCACATAATCTCTAAGCATATTAAACATCATCATAGATTTACCGTATCCAACAGCTTCTGATGCAGCATCATGTCTTGCAAGAAACTGGTTTAAGGGGAAATCATTCTCCGGGTTTACATAATCAGTATATTTCTGAATTGTTGCCCGTCTGTATTCACTGCCAAGACCGCGCTGTTCTTTTATCAGATGATCTGCCATATAAACTGTAATACCTTCACACCAGTTACCTGTAGAGAAATCTACATAAACACTGTTACCCCAATAATTATGCAGCAGTTCATGCGGGTATGAAGAATGCAGTATAAACGGGAAACGGATTATTTGTTCTCCCAGCAAAGTAAAAGAAGGCATTCCATATCCAGTCTCCCAGAAATTCTCAACAAGAGCAAACTTGGAAAAAGGATAAGGCCCTACTAGTTTCCTGTACATTTCAAGATATTGAGCTGTTGTTTCAAGATACTTATTTGCCAGACCCTGGTCGGGCGTACGAAGAAACGCCATAACATCCACAGCACCAGTACTTTTTTTATATTCAGTAAACTTTGCAGCAATAAGATAAATCTCTTCCATAGGTTCCGGGCTGTCCCAGCAGGTAATTCTCTTTCCATTTACTATTTCATTCCTGATGCGTTTTCCCTGGCTAACTGAATTCCATTTCTCCGGTAAAATTGTAGTAAGTTTAAAAGAAATAAGTTTGTTATTGAACCAAGGTACCCAGTATGTACTACCGCCAAGATAAACTCCCTTTTCACATATTATCCCTGGAGTTTGACTGAATCCCCGGGCATACTCCTGACCCGATTGTTTTATCTTATAGTAAATCTCCCCTTTAATCCTGATTGTAAATACAGTATCCCCTTCAGGCTTGTTCTTAAAAACAACTTTATACTTATTCTGTGTTATTGATGAGGATAAAGAAAAATCTTCGACATCCATACCAAAATCTTTTCCTTTTATTCTGCTTTTATCAAGCCTTATTATAACACCGGGAGTTTCCGAAGTTACAGTTAGATCACTCACCAGTAAAAAATAAATTGCTTTATCTACCTGATCCTCAGGAATTGTTATTGTATCAGTTGCTTCAATATAGTGGTTTAGCGGATCAACTTTTGCTGTGATGTTGTGATTAATTGTGTTCTGTTGTGCAAAAACAACAGAAATTGACAACATTAGAATCAGTGCTAATTTTTTTATCATTTTATACTCCTAAACATTATTTTGTTAAACTTTTATATTTGCTAATCTTAACTTTTTTTAACGGGGCAATAAATTTTCATACATTTTATTTAAAACTTCTTTACATGTATCCATTTTTTCCTGAGAAATACCATGCCCTGCCACTGCAATATTTTGTTGGGTATGAACTATTAATGGTTCCTTTATTGTGTTTCCGTATTCTGTAAGGCAGACAATTTTCTGCCTTTTATCTCTGGTACCCTTCTGACGTTTAATTAAACCATTTTTTTCCATATTGTTCAGAAGTCTTGTTATGCTGGTTTTATCTTTACCTGTCATACCTGCAATTTTTTGCTGTGTAATTCCTTCTCCATTCCAGAGGATTACCAACACAACAAACTGTTCAACTGTGATATTGTAGCCTGCCTTAGCATAACTTCTGTTCAAGTGGTTGGTAAATGCCCTTCTTACCTTTCCGACAAGATGTGCAACAGACTGACCTGACATTAAGTCTTTGTTTTGCATAAACGGAAACTCCTGACTTGGTTGCATATACAACTATTTAATTAAAGTACCCTGTCTATTTTTAAAAGTCAAGGATATTTTTATATATTCCG
>QNDG01000434.1 GCA_003645915.1 Candidatus Zhuqueibacterota bacterium
ACCTTCCCATGAATTCCGGACGCGCCTTACATTCTGCAGTCTCAAAGTCATTACGGATGTGCCGTCCCGGTTGTTTAATTTTCCCTGCCCGGACAGTAATAAATTTAAACAAAATAAATTGCCTTTTATCTATGAATATTGTAATTTTATAGTATGTTTCTTTCAATCGACAGGTAAAACAGGCAGCAATAGTTTTCAGCCGGAAATGTGCTGATTCCGGTTTATTTAAGATAAAAACTGTTAGCGGGAAATAGCATCAGGAGGATAGATATGAAATTGAAGATTTATCTGGAACCAAGCGATGATGGAGGATATACAGCTGTAGTGCCTTCTCTGCCGGGATGTATTTCAGAAGGCGATACAAAAGAAGAAGCATTAAAAAATATTCGTGAGGCAATTGAACTTTATTTAGAACCAGTAGCAGATGATACTTTCAAAGTTAACCATGCTGAAGAAGTGGAATTATCAATATGAGCAAGGTACCAAGTTTAAATTATGATAAGGTCATCAAAGCGTTACAAAGGGATGGGTGGGTAATAGTGCGACAAAAAGGTTCGCATATAAGATTGCAAAAACATATTGAAAATGAGGTGTTAAAAATTATAGTCCCGGCTCATAAGCCGATAAAACGGTCGACCCTTTCACATATATTGAAACAAGCAAGAATAACAATAAATGATTTCTTGAAGAAATTATAACTTGCCAATCTCTCCACCTAACCGCTGTTCCTCCTGCCTTAAGGGGATCCAGGTAAGTGAGTACTGACCTACAGGACATTTCATATAACCTATATTGGTGGTTAATAAACAGAGAAAGCGTATTACCGTTTTTTTATTCACGGGGTAAGTTTTGTACACATAAATGGTATTAATAAAACACCTGATTCTTTCACTTTGGAATAGTAGCAACAACCGAGAAATCCTAAAACATGATAAATTTGTACTGATTCTATTTTTAATCTACAGTTTTGATTTGTGTCTCTTAAAAAAACTCCAGATAATTTCGCATGCATTTATGTCATTACACGCTTTTCCTATAATTCTTTCTCTCAGATATTGATATCCGCCGGGCCAGGTGTGCCCACTACCACTTATTTTATACAGGACAACTTCTGTACCTTCCCTTCCTTTACCGTACCATATCCTTTGCACACGGGTGCCGTCATCAGGATCCTTGTCAGGAAGTACTTCAATGACCGGAGGACCTGAACATCCGTTAAACTCTGCCCAGAAAAGAGCGGCTTTTCTAACAGATATCCCTTTACCAAACCGAAGTATTCCTAACTTAAAATATCCTCCTGTCCACGGGGTTATGGGATCATCTGTGCTGTTTATGATCAAAACAGAGACAGGTTCAGAAGGGTTACACTTCCCGAATATATTCTCCGGCATCAATCCTGCAACCGGAGCAATTGCTGCGATTTTGCCTGATAATTCACATGCAAGGCGAAAAGACATAATTGCTCCGTTTGACATACCTGTTACATAAACTCGTGTTCTGTCTATATCATATTTTTGATGCAGGTAATCAATCAAATATGAAATAAAACCCACGTCATTGATATTTTCTCTCTGTGCTTTGTACCGTCTTAGACCTCTGCCGTCATTCCAGTGTTTATCTATGCCTTCCGGATAAACAACTATAAACCCCTCTTTTTCTGACAGAACATCAAATCCGCCGCGAGTTAAAGCAACCATTGCTTCTGCTGATCCGCCTCCTCCATGAAGTGCTATAACAAGAGGTATGGATTTGGAATTTATGTATGATTTGGGAATATGGATTCTGAATGTCCTTGTAAGGCCGCCATAAAAAAGCGTGTCGTATTTGCTGCCTGTAAAGGTGGTCTGATTACTGCTTTTACCTAAAACAGACACAAATAATATTAATTGAATTATTACAGAGATGATTGCCCTGTATCTATTCTTCATTGATAGCCTGTTTTCTATATTTTTCTGAAAATCATAGTTTTGATTTATGCAAACCACTCCTCCGGATTAATCAGCAAAAACTCCCGGAGCGGTACTCCATCAGCGCCTACCAACTGAATTCTTCTGAATTTCATCTAAAATTAACAGCGTATTCCGGCGTCTTGCATGAAAACACGTAATCTCTTATTGCTGTTCTAACCATACTTTATCTTTTATAGCCGGGTCATCAGCCGTACTATAGTGAACCGGAATAAGGATATTCTCCATTACTTGTCGTGCGAGAATGGTTTTACCTGTCTGCCTCGGGCCGGCTAAAATCTGTATAAATGTTTTTTCCCATAAGATGCTTCAATATTACCTGCAATACAGATTTTTTATACATGTACCCCTCTTACAATTTACTCAATACATTGAGCAAATTTACTCAGTACTTCTAAATATATCAACATCATTCTTAAATACTTAAAAATTTTTCAGGATTGCAATATAAAGCATATATTGCACTACTAAAACTAAATTATCCATCCTGTAAACATACTGACTCTTTATTTGATAATAATCAACTCAATAATCAGTTTATCTTTGATTCCACTGCAAGCTTAAATTCTTCCGGTCTCTGTGTGCCGATAAGAACACTTTTCCCGTTCTTTAATTTAAACTGCAAACCCATATTACCGCTTACATTGTAGGCCTTTCCGCCAGAACCGTATTTAACTCCCCATCCGCCGTATTCAACAATGGGGCGGTACTTTCGTATTTCACAAGTATCAATTTCATCAAATCCTATTCTGATAAAGTCTTTGTTTATTGTCACAAATTTGATGTATATCCCGTCATCACGAACCTCGGTGACAAGACATAATTTCAGAAAAAACAAGGGGAATATCACTCCGAAAACTATCCAGAAAACAATTAAAACAAGATCCGGTGCAGGATTGTTCCCCAAAGGTTTTTTAAACAGCAATTGTACAAT
>QNDG01000435.1 GCA_003645915.1 Candidatus Zhuqueibacterota bacterium
AACTTTTCCAAACAACTTCCCGGCTCAGACCGGAATATCTTCAGCAAATTTGAAGGTACTGATCTCAGATGGAACTCTGCATTACACCTAACCAACGGGAAAACAGATATTGCATTTGAATATATCAGCTCGTCGTTTAACCCCTCAGCCGCAGGAATTGACAGATTAAATGCCCGGGGATGGTTTTTACAATTATCTCAAATTTTATTAAAAAACTTTCAGGGTTTGATCAAATACGAAAAATTTGATCCGGATATATCAACCATTAATAAATATGACGCAACATGGATAACAATAGGAACAAATTATTTGTTTAACAAAAAACACGGAAGATTGATGCTGGATTTTATTCATAAGATGGAGACAAAAGAGCCCGTATCAAACGACACAGTTATTCTGCAATTTCAATATTTTTTATTCGGCAGCTAACTGATATTTATTTCTTTTAAAAATTAATTGACGCGCTTCCCCATATTACTCTGCCTGCATAAAGAGGAATCAGAGTATTCACTCCCCTGCTCGTGTATTCGGGATAGCGAATATCCAGATTAAAAAGATTATCCCCCGTTAATGAGAGCCTTATCCCCTTAAAAATTTCCGCAGAAATCTTTACAGAGAGTAAATTGTATGCTTCCGCTTCGGGATTGCACTTATCAACATCGGGGTTAAGCAACTCTACTTCGGAAGGTCTTCCGAAATATCCGTTAAATATTCCTGCAGAAAACCTGTTTTTGTGATACAACAATCCGCCTTTAATCATTAAATTTGGGTGAAGCGATGCATTTTCAATGCCTTTATCATTTCTGTTTTTCTGAAAATAAAACGAGCCTATAATGCACAATCCGTCCATCAAACAATATTGGGTCTCAATTTCAACTCCTGCAAAGTCATGAGTTCCCGCATTATAATATTTTATTGATTCGCCAATAGGAGAAGCAGGATCATCTATCCATTTTCTGTAAATAATATCAGACATACGGCTTCTGTAGCATGTAATGGATGATTGAATATGTTCGCTGTGATAAAAAATCTGCACTTCAGCTGTGCGTATCAATTCGGGTTTAATATTCATATTTCCGTTAAAAAGAGGGTGCTTGAATGAAGTTTCAAGGGGATAAGCTTTTCTGAAGGCCTTACTGTACAGCAGTTTTATGCCTATTTTATCTGTAATTCCTGAAACGAGCCCGAATCTTGGTGAAATATTACCTTTTATATTTTCAATTTTATTATATTGTAAACCGCTGATCAATTTAATTCTGCCGAACCTGTAGTCAGTCTGAATATAAACACTTGACAAAAAAGTGTTGCCTGCGTAAAAGAAATCTCCCCAGTAATTATCTTTTTCCAAAACAACACCGGATATAATATTTAACTTTTTAAAAGGAGTTATATTTGCAGACATTTCAAACAGAAAATCCTCTGCATTCATTTCATTACCATCTTCCAGATCAAGAAAATGTTTGTTATATGTTAAATTAGCATTTACTGTTAATTTCTCTCCGACTTTGCGCGAATATCCAAGATCAACAAAATATGTTATTTGGTTTATGTTTGAATGAGGATCATCATCACTCCATGTATTTCTTCCGCCGCTTAAAGCATAAGGGTAAAATCTTCCGTAATAACTGTTTAAATGGAAATCTCCCCAGTTGATACTGGTCGTAAATCCAAAAGTTTTCCTATCAAAATTAGCAGAGCCCTTTACGCCCTCATATCCTGTAAAGGAATAAAAGGGGCCGTTATCATCAAGGTGAGAAATGCCTGATATTAAAGAAAATTTATTTTTATTTAAAACTAATTTTATGTTCTGAAAGAGAGTATTGTATGAACCCCCTCCAATTGTAAATTTAATCTTCTTTAAATCCTCCTCCGGCTTCTCAGTAATTATATTAATTACTCCGGAATATGCACATGAACCGTACAAAACAGAACCCGGCCCCCTGATTATTTCAATATGATCAATAATATCCAATGGAAAAGAAGCAAACACCGGGCTGTTTAACCCGCCTGATATAGGATCCCGGACAGGTCTGCCGTTTAAAAGAATCAGGGTATGGTTGTTATATGGTGTTAATGATTGTCCCCTGAACTGGACAAGATTGTCAGAAAATACATTAGCAGATAAAAATGATGCCCCCACAACCCTGTTTAAAACCTGTCCCAGGTTTAGGCCTGCAAAGCCCTCAATCTGTTCTTTTGTAATAACAGTAATAATACCCGGAGCATCATAAACGTTTTCTGACTTTTTGGAAGCAACAGTAACTTCAATTTTCATCAATTCTTCAAGGGGAATTTGCATCAGGGTTTTAACATCCTGTGCAGAAACCGATATAAAACATATCAGAAAAATCACTGCATATTTTAAAAATCTGACCAACACAATACTCCTTTAAAAACCATCCCCGCTTTACAACCAAACAAAGACTTAATACAGTATTCAGTTTAATTTATTCAATTAATGTGCCAAAAGTGTAAATATAATAAAAACAGCAAAGAAGAAACAATTATTAAAAAAAACAACGGTAAAAATTAACTATTAAAAAGGTATTTTTTTGCCTGTAAATATATTAAACATAAGATATTACAATGTCAAGTAAAAACATTTTATAGAAATTTATATTTGATAGATTAAATTCCCATATATTCATTATTTCCTATTAATTTTTCCCAATCAATTTGATTTCACACAGGATTTTGCTATCTTTGTTATACTTATTAACTGAACTTTGGTAAATATGGCAGTTTGAATTATGGTTTGTCATTCCTGCGAAAGCAGGGATCCAGAGGGGAGGGAAAAGGTGGATTCCGGCTTAAAACACAACCGGAATGACATAATGAAGAGATTTATAGTATGTGAAATCCATTCATCGACAAAAAACCTTCATTTAACGAAATTTGCCA
>QNDG01000436.1 GCA_003645915.1 Candidatus Zhuqueibacterota bacterium
CCTCTTTTTATTATTGTTTTGTGGAATGTCAATATTTTTCAGCCTTTCACCTGCAATTACACGGGTTGCAATTTTTACCCATGGAATTCCGGTCGCTTTGGACACAAAGGGAACAGTTCTGGATGCACGCGGGTTTACCTCCAGAACATAGATCTTACCTTCAAACAAAGCAAACTGTACATTCATAAGCCCTTTTACATTAAATATCTTACTTAATTTTTTAGTTTGATCAAGAATTAATTCTCTGTCAAGATCGGAAAGCATGTATGGCGGAAGAACGCAGGAGCTGTCTCCGGAGTGAACACCTGCTTCTTCGATGTGCTGCATAAGGCCGCATATTAAAGTTGTTTCACCGTCAGATATTGCATCAACATCAAATTCAAATGCATCTTCGAGAAATTTATCAATTAAAACCGGATGTTCAGGAGTGACGAGAGCAGCCTTTTCAATATATGATTCCAGGTCATCAGCGTTATACGCTATTTCCATACCTCTTCCTCCCAGAACATATGAAGGTCTTACAAGTACCGGAAAACCAATACCAAGAGCTCCTTGTACAGCCTGTTCCGCATTTGAAGCTGTTGTCCAGTCCGGAATTTTAATTCCGTTTTTTCTTAAAATCTGACCGAATAATTTTCTGTCCTCTGCCATATCAATGGATTCCGGAGATGTACCCATAATGGGTATGCCGAGTGTCTGGATATGTTTTGCAAGTTTTAAAGGTGTCTGCCCCCCGAACTGTACAATTACGCCTGCAGGTTTTTCTTTTTCAATAATATGTGTAACATCTTCCCTTGTAAGAGGTTCAAAATAGAGCTTATCGGAAATATCATAATCTGTTGAAACTGTTTCCGGATTATTGTTTATCATTATTGATTCAAATCCCATTTCATGAAGCTGCATAACGCAGTGTACGCAGCAGTAATCAAATTCAATTCCCTGTCCGATTCTGTTAGGTCCGCTTCCAAGTATAATAACCTTTTCTTTTTTGCTTATCTGGGATTCATCCTCCTTCTCATAAGTACCGTATAAATATGAAGTGGATGATTCAAATTCGCCTGCACAGGTGTCAACTCTTTTGTAAACAGGCTTAATATTATTTTCATATCGTATTTTTTTTATTTTACTCTCGTCACAACCTGTAAGTCTTGCAATTGTTCTGTCTGATAGTCCGGATTGTTTAGCTCTGTAAAGAAGATCGTAATCCGGGTATTTTTTATTTTCCAACAGCTTTTCCAGTTCTGCCAGCTCTTTTATCTCAAACAAAAACCATGGATCAATACCTGTTAATTTATTGATTTCTTCAGGAGCAATGTCTCTTCTTAACAGTTCTGTTATCTGGAATATTCTTTCCGGGGTCGGTGTTTTTACCTGATTTAAGAGATCGTCAGTTGGCGTTTCAAGTTTTGTTAATCCGGAATTGCCCTGTTCAAGAGAACGCACTGCTTTATTCAGAGCCTCAACAAAGGTCCTGCCGATTGCCATTGTTTCTCCCACAGATTTCATCTGTGTTGACAAAACATTGTCTGTCCTAGGAAACTTATCAAAATTCCATCTCGGTATTTTTACAACTACATAATCAATTGAGGGCTCAAACGAAGCCATTGTTTTACCTGTGATATCATTGGGAATCTGATCCAGAGTCATGCCTACTGCCAGCTGAGCTGCAATTTTTGCGATTGGAAAACCCGTAGCTTTTGAAGCAAGGGCAGAACTCCTTGATACTCTCGGATTCATTTCTACCACTACAAGTCTTCCGTCTGCAGGATTTACTGCAAACTGCACATTTGAACCGCCTGTTTCCACTCCTATTTTTCTCAGAATGGCAAATGCAGCATCCCGCATATATTGATATTCCTTGTCAGTTAATGTCTGAACCGGTGCGACAGTTATGGAATCTCCGGTGTGAATACCCATGGGATCAATGTTTTCTATTGAACACACAACAACAGTCTGGTCGTTCTTATCCCTCATTACTTCAAGTTCATACTCCTTCCAGCCAATAAGAGATTCTTCAATTAAAACCTGGTTAACGGGACTTGATTTAAGACCGTGTTCAACAAGTCTGCTGAAGTCTTCAGGATTTTCTGCAATACTGCCACCGGATCCGCCAAGGGTAAAAGCCGGTCTGATAATAGCAGGAAATCCGGTATTTTTAACAATTTCTTCAGCTTCTTTTACAGAAGTGGCGAAACCTCCTCTTGGTGTTTCAAGACCAATTTCTTCCATTGCAGTTCTGAAAAGCCCTCTGTCTTCTGCAGTATGAATTGATTTTGAGGATGCGCCGATCAGCCTTGCACCGTATTTTTCCAGAATTCCGTTATGTTCCAGCTGAACAGCAATGTTTAAACTTGTCTGTCCGCCCATTGTTGGCAGAACAGCATCAGGTTTTTCAATCTCAATGATTTTTAATGCGGTATCATAATCAACAGGTTCGATATAGGTTTTGTCTGCTATGTCCGGATCTGTCATTATTGTGGCTGGATTGGAATTGATAAGTATAACTTCATAACCCATTGATTTTAAGACTTTTACCGCCTGAGTGCCCGAATAATCAAATTCACATGCCTGTCCGATAACAATAGGGCCTGACCCTATAATCAGAATTTTTTTAATATTATTGCTTGTTTTCATTTTACCTTCCGAGTACCAGTTTAAAAAAGTTGTTAAAAATATATCCTGAATCGTGAGGGCCTGGTGATGCTTCCGGATGAAACTGAACCGAAAATACAGGATAATTTGAATGAGTCATTCCTTCCACAGTGCTGTCGTTTAAACTTGTATATGTTTCGTAAAAACCCGCATTAAGCATAGATTCTCTGTCAACAGCAAAATTATGATTCTGGGATGTAATAATTATATTCCCGTTTTTAATATCCTTGACAGGATGATTTATTCCG
>QNDG01000437.1 GCA_003645915.1 Candidatus Zhuqueibacterota bacterium
AAAAATGGCAAAAATCGGCAGATTGGTTTTCTCTACCGCATGGATAATTGCAAATTCTCCTGAAAAACCGGATTTTATTAAAATCAAATAATATAGCACTATCTCAGGTATAATTGCAAAAAACAAGGAGGTGCTGACATGAGAAAAAAATCCAGTTTGTTGTTTGCTTTAATTTTTACTTTTATTGCAGGCATCTTTTTTACAGTGTCCTGTGATAAGGACTCGGGAACTAATAATGGAAACGGAGCAGGAGGTACATTCTGGCCTCCCCAAGTCGGTTTCACAGCTGAATACTGGA
The DNA here is from genome assembly GCA_003645915.1 of Candidatus Zhuqueibacterota bacterium. Classification (GTDB taxonomy): domain Bacteria; phylum Zhuqueibacterota; class QNDG01; order QNDG01; family QNDG01; genus QNDG01. The sequence continues at coordinate 299 of QNDG01000437.1, forward strand.
TATGGGATGCAGCCAATGACAGCTTCCCCGGATGGGCAACAGTTATTGAACAGGATGGCCAGACTTTCCCCGGTAAAACCTATACAAAAATTCAGGTAGGTGATTTTTCCGGTAACCAGAAGCACGGGTTTATAATCTGGCTGGATATGTCAACTTACAGGAAGATTGGTTATAAAGCATCAGAAGTATATTATCCTTCGCAGGGTGCCGCAAAAACAGGTAGTACATCAACTGAAGGATTTTTCTTTAAGGAAGTACTGGATCCTCCTCTGTACATAATTTTTGACGGTCAGGTCGGACAGAGATTTACATCAACTTCATCAATGGTAATGACTTTTAATGACGGAAGTACGGAGAGTTCAACTATTTCAGTGGAAAGCACATTAAAATCTCTCTTAGCAAGTGTGGAAACTCCTATGGGTAATATAACACAAGCTATTAAAGTAGCCTCTGATTTTACACTAACCTATGCTGATAGTTCTGCTGCAAAAAGAATAGGAAAAGTAACAGGAAGTGATACTTTTTCAGGTGAATATTATTTCCATAAAGAGTACGGTCTTGCATGGGCAGATATGATTCCGGGTTTCATGAAAATGGCCATTAAATCAGAACCGGGAAATTAAGTATAAACAAACAGAATACTGCATTAAAATAAAGGAGGCTGCCATTAAGCCTCCTTTATTTTTTAGGGAGAAAGAAAATTACAATAATACCTGCTGCCATTGCTGCTGAACTTACAAAATATGCTGTTTGGAGTCCTAATCTGTCACCCAGCACACCTACTACTACAACAACTACTGATCTCAAAACAAAACTGGCTGCCATATAAACTCCGTTTGCCAAAGCTCTGTTTGCAGGAAAACTTTCCTGTACAAGTGCCATAATTACAGGTGTTATGGAAAATGCTGCAAACCCCAGTAATAGAAGAACCGGAAGCATAAATATACCCTTTGAAAGAGTAAAAATCAGCATCAGGAGTGAAGCACTAACTGCAGATGAAAAAAGTACAACCCTTCTTCCAAGTTTATCACTCAGAGATCCGCCAGAAAGAGCACCTGCCATACCTGCAGCTTCAAGAATAGAAAGTGCAGCTCCTGCAAAAAAGAGTCCCTCCCCCCTTTCGGTAAGATATATGGGAAGAAACGTGGTTATTGAAACCATCATAAATGAACGGATAAATAAGAACACGGAAAGTGGAATCATAATTCTTCGCATCTGAAGCAGAGCTTTTTTCAGAGGCAGACTGTCAGGATGTTTTACATGTTCTATAGTCAGTTTTTTAAATCTGGCATAAAGAAAAACAGACATGGCAATGCCTGCAAACATAAGCCAATAAATATTTTTAAATCCTGCTATGTGAACAGCGCTTACTACAATTACAGGTCCAAGGGTTCTGCCAAGCTCACCTCCCACCATCCAGAAACTCATACCTTTTCCCAGATTATTACCGGACAGTTTTCCTGTTATAACAGGACCTACAGCATGAATCGCAGACGAGTTAAATCCCACAAGCACAAGGATTAAAGCCAAAATCCAGAAATTTGACGCCATGCTGGTAAGGCTCATTAAAACCGCTGCAATTGCCGGAGTAAAAAAAACTATTTTATACAGATTTTTTTTATCAGCCATATGGCCGATAACAGGCTGCACAAGGCTCGGTGCCTGAGTAAAAACAGAAAGCAGGCCTGCTTCTGTTTTTGTAAGAAAAAGGTATTTGATGAACAAAGGAAGGAGCGCCGGAAGAAATCCCGTATAAGTATCGTGCGTTGCATGGCCCGCAGAAAGAGCTGCTACTCCGCTTGTTTTAAAGGTGTTTTCTGAATTCAGATGTTCCGTATTTAATTTTTTCATAATCTCCGCTCATAAATTACAACCAGATTTTTCTCTTTGCCCTTAACAATAATTCTTTTTTCTGAAAAATAAAAACAAAAAATATTCCTGATAGAAATCCGCCTATGTGTGCAAACCATGCTACTCCTGCCTGAGTCTGACCTGCTGCCATACTGCTCAATATCTGAATTACAAACCATATACCTAAAACTATTACAGCAGGAATAGCAATAATTTTTATAAAGATGATAATTATAAAAAGAACGTGAACTCTTGCTGCGGGGAACTTAACAGCATAGGCTCCGAGAATACCGGATATGGCTCCGCTTGCCCCTATTATAGGAACTGTTGATTCAGGATTCAGAATAATATGGCTTAATGCTGCAACTACACCACAGATAATATAAAATATTAAAAATCTTAAATGCCCCATTATTCCTTCAACATTATCACCAAAAATCCACAAATACAGCATATTGCCAGCCAGATGAAGCAGGCCTCCATGTAAAAACATGGACGAAAAAATTGTAATAACAGGAGGCAGATTTGCGGTGTAAAGACCCTGGCCGTCCAAAAGCCCGTGGTGAGTAAATGCATAAGGTACTGCACCAAAACTGTAAACAAATTTATTTATGTTTTGGCCAAGACCCGACTGATATATAAAAACCGCGATATTTGCAAGAATTAACAAAACCGTAACAAACGGAAACATAATTCTCGGATTATCGTCCTTTAAAGGTATCACTTTTTTCTCCCTGTTGATCCGGGTA
>QNDG01000438.1 GCA_003645915.1 Candidatus Zhuqueibacterota bacterium
CCTTTTCGGAAATTGCAGATGCCCATACACCTGTAAAAAAAATTAAAATCGTAATTACAAGCAGATTAAAACCTGACAGATAGGGTATAAAAAAATATGCTAATGAACCTGTTAACGCACCCACTGTACCCGGGGCAACGGGGAAATGTCCTGTATAAAAAACCGTTGAAATAAAATGTGCTGTTTTTTTCATTTAAAAACTTACTTATGTGTTTGAAGGAACAAAAAATCTGCAAATATCTCTTTTCATTTCCTTAATGCATGATCTGTTATAAAACATATACAGAAAACCAGTTGCAACAGTTACAATTGTTACAAAAAGCATTGCAATATTGAAAAAATGAAGCGCAGAATCCGAATTAAATATCCATTGATATCCGTGCATTTTTAAAAGATCCGTATAAATAAAATAGCCGTAAATTAAGTACAGTAAAATAACCTGAGAAAAGGTCTTAACTTTGGCAAAAGTACTGGTTGCAATAGGTTTTCCTTTATAAATTCCATAGGAGCGTAAAATTGTAATAATAATATCTCTTACAATAACAGTTACAACCATCCATTCTGCAATATAGCCCATAGTGCAGAATGATATAAAACCTGCTGAAATCAGAATTTTATCAGCAAGGGGGTCAAGGAATTTGCCCCATTTTGTAACTATGCCGAATTTTCTTGCAATATATCCGTCATACCAGTCTGTTAATGAGGCCACAATAAATACTGCAAATGAAATCCACCTGAGCAGTGCTGATTCGCTGAAAAGCAAAAACACAAATACAGGTGATAAAATTATTCGTAACACTGTTAACTGATTTGGTAGACTCATAATCCCACAAAAGTTTATTTATTCTAAATTTACACGGCCTTCCATTGCCTTTGCAACTGTTACTGCATCATTAAACTCCAGAGATCCTCCAAAAGGAATGCCTCTTGCAATTCTTGTTACTTTAATACCCCTGTTTTCAAGTCTCTTTGCCAGGAAAGCTGCAGTCATTTCACCTTCCATTGTAGGATTTGTAGCAAGAATAACCTCTTTTACTCCTTTTTCAACCCGTAAAAAAAGCTCCTTCATGTGCAGATTTTCTTCGGTAACCCCATCCAGAGGAGAGAGCACACCTCCAAGCACATGGTACAATCCGTTATAAACACCTGCTCTTTCAATTGCAATAATATCCTTTGGTTCTTCAACAACACAAATAATAGTATTGTCTCTTTTCGGATCAGTGCAGATTGAGCAGGGATCTTCTTCTGTAAAATTAAAACAAACAGAACAGGTTTTTACGCTGTCTGCAAGATCCAGAATAGTATTGGCAAGTTTCTCACTCTCTTCCTTTCCCTGTTTTAAAAGGAAAAGAGCCATTCTCTGAGCAGATTTTTCTCCGATTCCCGGAAGTCTGCTGAACGCTTGTACAAGTCTGCCAAGAGCCTTTGATGCGTACTCCACTTTAACCCCGCACTCCTCTACAATCCCATTCCCGGTATATTCAACCCTCCAGGCAGCCCTCCTAAAAGGCCTCCTGCTATCTTCTGCATTTCTTCATTAGCCAGTTCTCTTGATTTATCAAGAGCCTGATTTACAGCAGCTGTAATTAAATCTTCCAGCATCTCAACATCGTTTTCATCAACTACTTCCGGATCTATTTTTACTGAAACAAGTTTCTGCTTTCCTGTTGCAACAGCAGTTACCATACCCCCGCCTGCACTTCCTTCTACTGTCATTTTTTCAAGGGCTGTTTGCAGCTCTTCCATCTCTTTTTGCAGCTTCTGCAGCATACCAAACTGAGCTGCCATGTTCTTTTTCATCAACTTTCTCCTGTTTAACCTGCAATATCTGTTTCAAACTCATCAACTATTTTTTTTAAAACTTCGTTTGATTTTACCATTTCAGACAGTTTATTCTTTTTTTCATCTTCATATGAAACTGTATGAGTATTTGTTTCACTGGTTTTAATACACCTGAACTTTGCCCCTGCTCCAAAAACATTTGCCAGAACTTCTTCAACAATACTTTTTGAGCGCATTATTGCATCAATATGAAACCAGTTTGATTCATGAAATTCCAGCTCTATTGTCCGGTTTTCCACTCTGCTTAAAATTCCGTCATGTAGAAAAGATCCCACTGTAATTGTTCTATGCTTTATCTCCTGTATTACATCGTTCCACTTTGATTTAACAAGTTCATAATCCAGCACATCTTGATCCTGCCTGGGAATACTTTTTAACTCCTCATCAGGGCTTTTTTTTTCCGCAGAAATATCAGTCTCTTCATCACTCTTATCTTCAGAAGAGACTTCAGGCTTCAGATATGTATCCTGAGGTTTTTCTTTAAGTACAGGCTCTGCTTTCCGGGTCGGATAAGAATCTTTGCCTGTATTTACAGAAGAAGCGCCCAGTCCGGAAATCAGGTTTTCAATAGTAACAGTGCTGTCCATTTTAACCATTTTGGCCACTGCCATCTCCAGAACCACCCTCTTCTGAGGATTTCTTTTGATTTTTTGCTGGAGATCATCAACAATTTTCAGCAGCCGGAATATGTCGCCATGGGAAAATTTTTTACTTTCTTCCATATAAACAGGTTTTGACGATTCAGGAACATCAACAAGAGCTTCTTTGCCTGCGGATCCTGCAATTAAAATGTTTCTGAAATGTACAATCAGGCCTGATACAAACTCACCTACATCGTATCCGTTTTTTATAATATCCTCAACAACATCAAAACCTTTTACCATATTATTTGTGTATATTGCATCTGTCAGGTCAAAAAATTTCTCCTGAGCAATAAGTCCAAGCCCTTCAATTACATGTTCTGCAGTGATACGTTCCGTGTGGTAAGAAATCATCTGATCCAAAAGGGATTGGCTGTCTCTTAAACTTCCGTCACCTTTAAGTGCAA
>QNDG01000439.1 GCA_003645915.1 Candidatus Zhuqueibacterota bacterium
ATTGTAATTTGCAGGCTGAACAACACCAGTTTCTCTTGCTTCTACACAAATATCCATTACTTTCTTTGCATCAAGTCCTATAATTGCAGCCATTGTACCGGGCTTTACTTCCCCTGCAGACTGCATAAGCCTCGCCCTCTCCTTAACAAGGCGCAAGCCATCTCCAAAAGAGTATGCGCCTGCGCACGCAAGTGCAGAAAATTCTCCAAGACTGTGCCCTGCAGCTGCTTCAGGTTTTATTCCTTTATCTTTTAACAAGAGATATATAGCATAACTGTGAACATAAAGAGCAGGCTGAGTATATTGGGTCTGTTTCAGCTTTTCCTCAGGCCCGTTAAACGATACATCTGCAATATCAAATTCCAGTATATCCGATGCTTTTTTATACAGATCTTTTATTCCTGGGAAAGATTCGTACAAATCACTCCCCATTCCAACTTTCTGCGAACCCTGTCCCGGAAATAAAAATGCCTTTTTGCCCACAAGTATCTCCTTGATTAAAACTTACATTCTAATTAACGCAGATCCCCACGTAAAACCACCGCCAAACGCAACAAGAAGACATAAATCTCCCTGTTTAAGTTTACCTGTTCTTCTTGCCTCATCAAGAGCAAGCGGAATTGATGCAGCAGAAGTATTGCCGTACTCCTGAATATTTATATATACTTTTTCATCCGGTAATTTTAGTCTGGAAGCAATTGCATCTATAATTCTTACATTGGCTTGATGAGGAATTAACAGGTCAAGCTCTTCACTTGTTATACCGGCTAAATCCAATGCATGCAAAGCAGCATCTCTCATTGCTCTTACTGCATGCTTAAAAACCTCGCGGCCTTCCATTTTTATGTAATGCATTCTTTTATCAACTGTTTCATGTGTAGCAGGATGTGTTGCACCTCCGCCCGGCATAATTAATAAATTTCCAAGCTTGCCGTCACTTTTAATATAGCTTGAAAGAATACCTCTGTTTCCTTCAGCAGGGCCGAGTACAGCTGCTCCTGAACCGTCGCCAAAAAGTACACAAGTGCTTCTGTCTTCCCAGTCTGTAATTCTGGAAAGCATTTCAGAGCCAATTACAAGAACACGGTTTGCAAGTTCCGCTTTTATTAATGAATCTGCAATTGAAAGACCGTAAATAAAACCTGAACATGCAGCTGAAATATCAAAAGCAGCAGCATTAACAGCACCTATTTTTGCCTGAATCTGTGCTGCTGTTGACGGAAATGTATAATCAGGTGTTATGGTCGCTACAATAATAAAATCCAGCTCCTCCGGTTTAACTCCGGCATCTTCCAAAGCTCTTTGTGAGGCAAGAGAAGCAAGATCCGAATTGGTTTTTCCGTCTTCAAGAATATGACGTCTTTCAATTCCTGAACGTTCTTTTATCCACTGATCCGAAGTGTCAACTATTTTTTCAAGGTCATGATTTGTTAATATCTTATCCGGAACCGCTCTGCCCGTCCCCAGAATCATAGCAGGAATACTCTCACACACTTTACTCTCCCTTCCTCTTGGCCAGTTGTTTTTCTATATGTTCAGATACTTTTTCTGTAACCATTTTCCAGGCTTCTTCAACAGCATTTTTAATTGCTCTTTGTTTGGAGCTGCCATGTCCGATAATACATGTGCCTTTGATTCCGAGAAGCGGAGCGCCTCCGTATTCCTGGTAATCAAACAGCTTAAACAGCTTTCTCAGGCTGGGTCTTATCAAATACATTCCTACAGTTCCCGGCAAATTGCCTCTTATGGTTTTTTTCATGGTTTTTGAAACCATACGGGCAAGGCTCTCTCCGAATTTTAAAATTACGTTACCGGTAAAACCGTCGCACACAACAACATCCGCTTTGCCTGTTAGAATATCTCTTCCCTCTATATTACCTATAAAATTCAAATCACTATCTTCCAAAAGCTGATAAGCTTCCTGAATTACTTCCGTTCCTTTAGACTCCTCTTCACCGATGTTTAAAAGGCTGACTTTCGGTGACTTCATGTCAAGAACATAATTCATAAAGATAGAACCCATCACGCCAAACTGATAGAGGTGCTGAGGCTTACAATTTACAACAGAGCCAACATCTGCCATCAGACAGACTCCGTCTTCATGAGGCATAAACGACCCTATTGCAGGTCTTAATACACCTTCTGCAGTACCCAGCATAAAAAGAGCTGACGCCATTACAGCACCGGTATTACCTGCACTTACAACAGCATCCACACTTCCCTCTTTATGCAGATTCATTGCAACTGCAATGGATGAATCAGGTTTGGACCGAAAAACCTTTGAAGGTGATTCATGCATCTCCACTTTTTGTGAAGCATGTTCAATTGTAATAGGCAGGTCTTTGATAAGAAGATGATGTTTCATCTCTTCCTCAATAACCTTCCTGTCCCCCACAAGCACTACCTCAAATCTTCCATGAGACTTACGTGCTGCATCAATCGCACCTGCTACAGTACACTTAGGTGCATTATCGCCTCCCATGGCATCTACTGCAATTCGTACTTTCATTGCTGAATTTTTCCTATTCCTGAGGGATAATTACCATTCTTCCTTTATAATACCCACAGCTGGGGCATGCACGGTGAGGCAGCTTCGGCTGATGACAATGAGGACACTCAACAACCTGTACAGCGCTCAGCTTTTTATGAGTTCTTCTCTTATCCCTTCTGGTTCTTGATATTTTTCTCTTTGGGACTGCCAATTACTTCTCCTTTCACTAACTTATTTCGAAAAATCTATATTCCTTAATCCCTGCCATCTTGGATCTATTTCATCTTTAACACATGAACAACTCCCAGTGTTAAGATTTTTCCCGCAGACAGGACATAGCCCTTTACAATCTTCCATGCAAAGCTTTTTTGCAGGAACTTCAAGCA
>QNDG01000440.1 GCA_003645915.1 Candidatus Zhuqueibacterota bacterium
GAATGGCCGGTTTAATAAAATCAATCACTTACATTGTGTTTTTTTTGCAACAGATTTTTGCAGAATTGACTACACTTTTAAGATATTTGATATGAGTATAAATGTGAGATTAATAATTAATTTTCGATAGACAGGAAATGTCTTTTGAAGGGCAAAACAACATCTGCATGTATTAAAAATCATACAGTAATATGTAAAAATGACTATATCACCTTATTCCAAGTATTCTCATCTTTCTATAAAGATTTGTTCTGTCCACTCCAAGCAATCTTGCAGCTTGCGTTATATTCTGTTCTGTTTCCTTGAAAACAGATAATATATGTTCTCTCTGAAATTGCAAAGTAGCTTCCCTGAGATTTTTGGGTTTTATATCATCTAAATTATCCTGGCTTTGCAGAGTTGGTCTAAGATCATTAATATCAACTAACCGCCCCGAATATAAACTACAGGTATATTCTGCAAGATTTTTTAATTCCCTTACATTTCCAGGCCACTCATAAGTTTTAAGAAATTGCTGTGCTGAAGGTGTAAATAACGGTTTTGCACCGCCCTTTTTCTCTGAAAAATATTCAATAAAATAATCAAGAAGTAAAGGGATATCTCCTCTTCTATCTTTTAAATCAGGCACTTTTATTTGAACAGTTTTTACCCTGTAATAAAGATCACTCCTGAATTTACCATCATTTATCTCCTGTTCAAGATCTACATTTGTCGCAGCAATAATACGCGCGTCAATTTTTATATCTTTTATACCTCCTACTCTGGTAATAATACCGCTGTCAAGAAAATGTAACAATTTAGCCTGTACATTCATGCTCAAATTTCCCAATTCATCTAAAAAAAGAGTACTTCTATCAGCAATCTCCAATTTACCTCTTCTTAGTCCTACTGAACCAGTATATGATCCTCTCTCACTGCCAAAAAGTTCACTCTCTATTAAAGTTTCAGGCATGCAGGAGCAGTCTATTTTTACTATCTTTTTATATTTACGAGCACTTTTATTATGTATTGCATGAGCAACTAATTCTTTACCTACTCCTGTATTACCTGTGATAAGAACATTACAATCGGATTCTGCTACTTTGTCAATTAAATAATAGACTTTTTGCATGGCTTCTGACTGGCCCACCATTTTATATTCTGACAAAGACTCCTCTTTATATCTCTGAAGTTCCTGAAGTTCAAGGTTGTGAGAAACCGCTGCATGCAGAAGCTGTTTTAATTCTTCCTTGCTAACAGGTTTGTCAATAAAGTCATAAACCCCTATTTTTATAGCTCTCACAGCATCCGGCACATTTCCATATGCAGTAATAAGGATAACAGGCACTTCCGGCTTTTTCTCAATCATATCTTTCGCGACATCCATTCCTGATATATCCGGCAGCCTTAAATCTAAAAGTACAGTGCTTATATCAGTTTCCACATTAAAAATATCAAGCGCTTTTTCTCCCAGATCAGCCTTAATAATCTCATACCCCAAAGACACAATCATTTCGCTGATCCTCAGTAAAGTTGAGGGGTCATCATCAACAAGCAATATCTTTTGTTTTAGAGTCATTTTATACCTTATTTCAAATTAATATTTTTAGGATTTGAATTTACTATATGCAATTTGCATGCCAAATAATCTATTTATTATTAATATAAGATCTGAACCGCATACTTACCGAAGTTCCCATACCCGGCTGGCTGTGAATCTGCATATCACCCTCATGGCTTTCAATTATACGCTTAACAAGAGCAAGTCCCAGTCCTGTACCTGAAATTTTTCTTGTAAAATACGGTTGTGTAATTTTGTCAAGATACACAGATTCAATTCCGCATCCGTTATCCTGTATTGTAACTTCTATGTATCCGTCTTTATAATTTTTATAACCAGTACGATCAAATATATGAACCTTTTTAGTAGATATACGGATTACTCCTTCGGTTGAAATACTCTCAACTGCATTTACAAATACATTGGTAAATGCAGTCTCAAACTGATTTTCATCTATCAGCGCAACGGGCTCGGATTTATCCAGTTCCCACTCTATCTTTATAAAAGATGAACATGAAGAATGAAGGTTTAAAACAAGTTCGGTTACTTTCTTATTTATATCAACGGGTTTAAGCTCTGATTTCTTAAAATTGACAAAACGCATAAATCCATTACTCATCCTAAGGAGTCTGTCAATCTGCTTATTTATGGAATTGTAATATCTATACATATCTTTATCTTCTCGGTTATACCGGTCTTTAAATATATCGTTCTGGTTTTGTACATCCGTATAAATGGAAGCAAGCACAGTTTTAATGCCGTGGGCAAGATCCTGAGCAATAACTGCCCAGTATCTCACTTTTTTAATATACTCCTCTTCCGATTTATCAATAATTGCAAAAGCATATAATTTAAACTCCCTTAAGTAGTTGGCAATAATTTCATACTCTGTTCTGGAGCCTTCGGGCTCATCTTTTACAGACACTGTTTTCTTGCTCTTTTTCGTATCAATCATTTCAATAACTGCTTCTGTAACAGATGTAAGTAAAGGATTAACATGCAATTTGTCTATACTTTTCCCTTCTGCTGCGTACGGATCAATTTTTAAAACCTTTGCCCATTCTGTGCCAATAAACCTGATTTTTCTCTTATCATCAATTATCATAGTGTAATTGCCTGTTCCCAGTTGAGAATTAAACCTTGTAATAAAATCAAACATCTTTTTACGCCTGTTCCCATACACTGCAAAAGCTGCAACTGCCAGAGCAAGCAAAGGAAGAGTCCACAAATACGGGTTGCCTTTTGCCTGTGCAGTTGGAAAAGGAAAAACAGACCGCTGGACCTCAAACAATCGGTTAACAGGCTTATTGCCTTCTGTTGTTTTTACAAGCAGA
>QNDG01000441.1 GCA_003645915.1 Candidatus Zhuqueibacterota bacterium
CAGAGACAGGATTAACCCCTTCACTGAACAGAACTTGCACGTCTGTGTTCACATCAACTTCAACAGAGCCGTTTTCAGGTAAAGCACTGACAACAAAAGGAGGCGTCTTATCAACAGGCCCACCCGGAGGTCTTGCCTGTTTTGCACAGCTAAATACTATTGATAAAATCAGTAAAGATTTTAAAACAATTTTTCTCAATCTTATCTCCGAAAAAATACAATTGTTGCTAAATTTACAATAAACTGTTTAAAAATGCAAAAACAATTACGTTTTATTTATTTCAGATTGTAAAAATCCGGAATGAAATTTAAATCCGTTTATTGAAAATCAGCGGAGCAATATGCTTTTTTATTGAAGCCTGAGGATAAAACATTTACACTGTTTATTAATTCGTTTCGCAGCGCAAAACTGAACTTCATAAAGAGGTCTCCGGCTCAGCCTTGATCTTTTATGACAGGCTCCTTAAAAATATACCCTGCACCTCTTACACTTTTTATGATAACAGGTTTATGCGGATCCTTTTCAAAATACTTTCTCAGGCGGACAATAAAATTATCTATTGTACGGGTCTCTATGTCAGGGTTCATTTTCCATACATTCTCAAGTATCTCCTGCCTTGTAACAATTCTTCCTTTGTTTTCAATAAGATACTTTAAAAGCAGGGCTTCCTGAATAGTTAAAGAAAATTTCCCTCCTCTCGTTGTACATAAAAGAGTGTCAAAATCAACTCTGTTTGATCCGAAACTTACTTCACCGAGACTCTGCTTCTGAGAAAAATACCACGCTTTTCTTCTCAGCATTCCCTCAACCCTTAAAAGCAGTTCTTTTAGATGAAAAGGTTTTGTAAGATAATCATCAGCTCCGGATTCAAGCCCGTGAATTCTGTCTTCCGCACGAACCCTTGCAGTTAACATTAAGATGGGAATCCGCGCGTCCTTTGTGCGAATCTGCTTAGCAACTTCAAAACCGTCAATATAAGGAAGCATAATATCCAGAATTATCAAATCAAATTCTTGCTCCCGGATTATGTCAATTGCAGACTTACCGTCTTTTACCCAGGTTACTTCATATCCTTCTTCAGTCAGATTAAATTCCAGTCCACTTCCAAGACTCTCTTCGTCTTCTACAAGCAGAACTCTGCTCTTTTCAAATTCGTTTTCCATGGCACTTTATCCGGATTTATGGTTGGAATAATTGCTTAGTCTCAGTAATTTTTTTAAATGATTCTGTTTTGCTTTCAGATAAATTGGCAGTTTAATAGTAAATATCGAACCTTTATTATCTCCCTCGCTGAATACAGATATGTCGCCGCCGTGATTTCTCACTATCTCCCTTACCCAGTACAATCCCAGTCCTGTGCCTTTAACACTGGGGCTGTTGGGATTTTCCACTCTTTCAAATTTATTAAAAACTTTTTTAATATACGATGCCGGAATTCCGACCCCGTTGTCTTTAACATGAATCAAAAGATATTTTTCCGAACATTGCAGTTTTATGTGAATTTCAAGCTCTTCTTTCGAATATTTTTTTGCATTATCAAGAAGATTATGAAAAACAATACTCATCCACTGTTTATCCATAACACAGTTACATGAAGCCTTTCCTGAAATTTTAACATTTTCTCTGATCCTTAACTGTTCGGATACATTTAATATTATTTCTTTCAGAAATTTGTCTGCCTGATAGATACGGTAATTATGAGGATACCTTTTTGCAGCACTGGTGCTTTCAAAACCGGACATGTACAATATGGAATTAATAAGACTGTTCAGCCTTTTTATATCCTGCAGCATTGCGTTAACAAATTCTTTTTGTTTTTCTTCTTTAACTTTTCTGGAGTTCATTGTCTCAAGAAAAAGCTGTATTGAAGATAAGGGAGATTTCAATTCGTGTGTAATATTTGCAATAAAATTATCATACATCCTGGTCAAATTCATTTGGCGGTTTAAATACATAAATATCAAAGACATAGCAATTGATATTACAACAAGGAGAACCAGCCCGCCCACAAGAGCAATTATATTAACATTAAAACTGAGAATTCTTATTCCACCTTTCTCAGTAAGGATATAATTAGATATGTACCACGAAATCCACAATCCTATCAGCAAAAATAAGGATATCTGCGCAGTGACAAATACCATAATATAAAAAAATGTACCGTGTTTTTTCATAAGATATTGTTCCCGGATCTCAGGATAACTACACAACACAACCTGTTATTTTTCTGAAATACTTTTAACATAGCTACACTTTAAATATAAAAAATATTTGCTTAAACATCAAATTTTATAGCAATTTGAAAGAAATACACAATTCTATTTTTACATTTCTTTTACAGTTCTTTATTAAATAATTACGTATAATTTTATAACCACCGCCATGACCGGATTTGATAACACAAATACAATCTGAATCACAGTCAGGGCTAATTTAAAATCGGAGAAAACGATGGAAAAAATATATGGAAATAACATGCCTGAACTTACAATTGGTAATCTTACGGCTCAAATACCTGTGATTCAGGGCGGTATGGGGGTTGGAATTTCACTTTCAGGCCTTGCATCTGCCGTTGCAGAACAGGGAGGAATCGGAGTTATCTCATCTGTTGGTTTAAGTACAATTTATGATTATGACAAAGCACATTACAAAGAAGCTAATGCAGAACTTTTAAAGCAGGAAATACGAAAAGCCCGCCAGCAGACTTCCGGGATTATTGGTGTTAACATTATGGTAGCTTTGACAGATTACAAGGATCTGGTAAAAGCGGCAATTGAGGAACAAGCTGATATACTTTTTCTAGGTGCAGGGCTTCCTCTTCACTTTCCCCAGGAGTACAGCGGGGAGAATCTGAAAAAAGTAAAATCAAA
>QNDG01000442.1 GCA_003645915.1 Candidatus Zhuqueibacterota bacterium
AGGCCCGAACATACAAACCATAACCTCTGCAATATCAGAATAGGCAGCTGTTGTTGCAGCATGTATTAAATTTAATGCTGCATCTGAAGACGGTCTGTCAGAAGATCTTTGTGATCCTACCATAACAATGGGCACCGGAGAATTTTGTACCATAAATGCCAGTGCAGAAGCAGTATGGTGCATTGTATCTGTTCCGTGTCCGATTATAATGCCGTCTGTCCCTTTTTTAATTTCTTCCCCTATGGCTTTTGCCAGGGCCACATACTGCTTAGGCCCCATATTTTCACTGAATACTGCAAATAATTTTTCTGTTGTAAGATTACATATATCTGCAAGTTCCGGTACTGCGCCGTACAGTTCACCCGGAGAAAAAGCAGGAATAACAGCACCTGTTCTGTAATCCAGCCGCGAAGCAATTGTTCCGCCTGTACCAAAGAGTTTAACATTGGGTTTGTCAGGAGAAAAAGGGAATTCTTTTTCCGGAATCTGGTAATGAGCTTCTTTATAGCCGATTTCCTTTGCTTCTTTTATTGTATGTACATTTATACCTACATTGTAACCTGTAGCAAGCTTAAGCACAACATGCTGGTCATCATCATTTTCTGATCTTGGGAGAACAATACCTTTAAAAGCTCCTCTTGTTGTATCAATTTCCGCATCGCTCCACACTCTTATATTAAAAGATTTTAAAACTTCTCTGGCCTGTCCCTTGTACCCTTTTAATGCATCTTCATTCATACAGAACCTCCCTCAACAGCTCTTCTGAGTTCAGACATGTCAACATTTCCGAGAGCTGCCCTTCTTAATTCACCCATAATCCAGTCAATTTCCGCGCCCTGTCTTTTGGTTCTTTTTGATTTTCTGAAATCATCAACTATTTCAGGTACTTTTTCAATTATTTCCTTTTTTGATACTGGATAGTATCCTGTTTCCTTTAAAACATCATCAAACTCCATGGGCTGATATTTGAGGCTTAACTTTACAAAATCAGGAAGAATGTTGCTGCGAATCTTCTTTGATAAAACATACTCAACTGCCTGCTTTACTCTCTCTTTTTGAGCCTGATTAACCGGACCGTTCTTTCTTTCCGTATATCTTAAAACCTGGCCGCAAATCCTGCCTGCCAACGGAGGTTTAAGTGATTTCTCCGAAATCATCCATTCAAGAAGAGGGAACAGGTTGCGTCTTAATATGTACATAAACGTATCTTCCGGGATACTCCAATCAACCATCTTTTTGATTCTGGAATCAACAGAATCCGGCAGATCCATACGGATTTTTTCTATCATTGAGTCGTGTATCGGTATAGGTGCCGAATCCGTATCAGGATACATTCTGTCCGGCCCAGGAAGTACACGTTCAAAAATTGTAACACCTCCCGGAAGGGACTTCCTTGTTTCCGAGGGGACACCATCAAATGCCATTCTGCACCGCTCTTCAATTGTCTCCAGAGCTGTTTTGACATCTTCTTCCGGCCCCCAGAAAACAAGCTGAGCATCCTCTTTTTTTGCCGAAAGAATCTTCTGTATCATTTCAAGATCTTTGTCATTAATACTGCCTTCCGGAGATTCCGATGTAATCATGTTGGGTCTCTCAAGACATGCGACGACTTTTAATCTGTCGCTTATTTCATTTGCAAAGCAAAATCCCGGTTGTGTAAAAAATGAAAGAACACCCTCAAATGCAGGAAGATTTACTCCTGTAAGAACAAACCCCTTTGCCTGAGCTCTTGACAAAAGGGGTGTTGTAAATTTTTCTGTAAGTGTTTTGAAATTAATATTCCAGTTATTTTGATTTGGAATTCTCTTATTGAGAATCCGTTTAATTTCCAAAAGCGCTTTCTGGCGGAATGCTTCATTATGTGTCAGTTCCGGTATTGCAGCAATACTCTGAACGCCTTTGATTTCTATTCTCGTGCCGCCTGTTATACTTACATTAACATCCTGCCTTGCAGCACCTATTCCTGTATTTACCTTGCCAGTACTTCTTGATAAAAACCGCAGATACTGCCCCGCTTCTTTTGCTTCATCAGGAGTCAGCATATCCGGATATGTAACCATCTCAATAAGAGGAGTGCCGAGTCTGTCTGTTGTATAAACTCTCATATGTCCCACATCAGAAACTTCCCTGCACGCATCCTCTTCAATGCTGATCTGTATAATGCGGACTGTTTTATTTGAAATAGGAATTTCACCCTCAATTCCGACAATCCCTGTACGCTGAAAACCTGTGGGAATTGACCCGTCAAGATACTGCTTACGCGTAATGTGAAGTTCTCCGACAATATTGGACTTCAGAAGAAGAGCAATCTCCATTGCAATATCAAGTGCATCCCTGTTCATGGGAAAAGGCGGAGTATCATCAACATCGTATGTACATGCAGATTCGTACTTTATACGGTATATTATGTTTTTTCTTGTTTTAAATTCCATTAAAGCTGTCCCGTCATATTCCCCCAATTCGCTTAAAGTAGGTCTCATATGGCGGACAAGTTCGGCATCATAATCATCGCCTTTGTGGTACAAACCAGCAGGGCATCTGCAGAAAAGTTTCTTTTTTGTTGCAAGCTGCTGATGAATTTCAAGGCCGCATTTAAATCCGAGCTTTTTGTACAGATTTAAATCCGCTTCATTTCTCGGTATGTATCCGATATTTTTTTTGGTTTTCTGATAATTTGAAGAGCCGTCAAAAACTGGCATCGGTTTCTCCTGTTTATACTTACTTTCTTTCATCCATAGAGACTGATAATGTACTTTGCAATATTCAAATTGTCAAGTATTTTAAAAATTTTGCATCATCTTATTACAGTAAAAATCATAATAATATTTGGAAAAAATATGCCTGCACTTTAAAAATGCAGGCATTTGAAT
>QNDG01000443.1 GCA_003645915.1 Candidatus Zhuqueibacterota bacterium
TAAATAAAAACCTAACATAATCAAACTTATCGGAAGAAAAAAAATCTCTGTCGCACTTTGCCAGAGCCAGAAGCAAAAGAGAACGCAGGTCTTGGTGCTCACACTCCAGCCACCTTCGGTGTCTTCCGTATGTTCCGCTCTGTAAATGGTAAATTAAATTCCACAGGTAGTGGAAAACAGAATTCCACACCCCATGGAAAGTAGAATTCCACACCCCATGGAAAGTAGAATTCCACAGGTAAGGGAAAGTAGAATTCCCCACCTTAAATTGTATATTACCCTTGAATAATAGATTAAGATTCAAGGGAGGATATATGGTAAAAAGAAAAATGTACAAAAAGATTAAACAATTAAAGCAGAAAGGATATTCAAAATCCAAAGTATCATTAGAACTTCAGATTGACAGAAAAACAGTAATTAAATACTGGAATATGTCAGAAGAAGAATATCAGGATTATCTGGCAAAGATGCTGTTTCGCAGCAAAGAATTTGATAAATTCAGAGATGATATCATAGAGGTCTATGCATCCAATGAATTTAAGAAACTACAGGTATCAGCAGTATTTGATTATCTTGAAGAAAAACATAGCAAGTTACCGGCAACAGAGAAGAGTCTGAGAAATTACATTCATTATCTGACAGATAGCGGACAGTTAACAGTAAAAGATAATGTAAGGATGTATCAGAAGGTTTCACCACAACCATTTGGGAAACAGTTACAGATTGATTTTGGTGTCTACAAAATGAAGTCTGGATTAAAGCTTTTTATTTTCGGTGCAGTTCTCTCTGCCAGTCGCTATAAATACATAGCATTTCAGGATAAGCCATTTACAACAGAATGCCTGCTTAAGCATTTATTGAATTGTTTTGACTACATTGAAGGGATGCCGAAAGAGTTGGTTATTGATCAGGATTCAATCATGGTAGTTAGTGAAAATTATGGTGACATTATCTTCACAAAAGATTTTTCACTTTTTAAGGATGAAATGAATCTAAAGATATATACCTGCCGGAAAGCAGACCCGGAATCAAAAGGAAAAATTGAAAATGTTATAAAATACGTAAAGAATAATTTTTTATCTGTCCGTGATTTCAACACACTTGAGGAGGCACAGGACAGCCTGTCTCAATGGTTGATACGACGTGCTAACGGCAAAATTTCTCAAGCCACAAAAAGAATACCGGCTATAGAATTTAAAGAGGAAAAGAAACAACTACGGCCTTTAAAAAAGAGTATTTTCAGGCGCACGTCATTTTTGGCCAGAGATGACCGTCGTGTAAATGACAAATCATTTATTTCATTTAACGGTAGTCAATATTCTGTACCAGTGAAATATAAAAACACCCATGTAGATATATATCCTGCTGGTGATACCCTGTTTATTTTTGATAGATACACAGGAAAAGAGATAGCCAGACATCTTATTACTCAAATACCTGGTGCTAAAAGGATACAAAGGGGACATTTTCGGGAGAAGAGCAAAAAAGCATCAGAATTAAGGCAGGAAGTGCTGCATTTATATAAGTTTTCACAATGGCGTGAATTTGCTGAAAGGAACTTCAGGGCCTTCCCTCGATATACAAGAGATCAATGCATTCTTGCTAAGAAGTATTTCATTTCAGGAATAAAAGAGACTGTTTTAAAGCAATCTATTGATTACTGTCTTGAAAATAAGATATATTCTTTTAAGGTTTTGTTTGATACCTATAATTATTTTCAGGATGAAGATAAAACAGCAAATAAAACAGATATAGTTCCTCTCCCTATTGAATTACCTGTAAAGGCAAATTCACCTGAAGTTGCCCAAAGAGATTTAGAAGTCTATACTGAAATTCTACAAGGAGAAAAGGAGGTGATACATGAATGCATTTGATAAAGCAGTTGATCTATTATCCGCCTTACAGTTAAAAGGTTGTCAGCAAAGCCTTTCAGAGATACTGGATGATTCAGAACAGAATCATATATCCTATATTAACTTTCTGAATAATATATTACAGGCTGAGGCCTCTTATCGTACGGATAGGCGATTAAAACGGAATATGAGTGCAGCTCATTTTCCTATATTAAAAAGTCTGGAAGAATTTAAATTTGGACGGGTTAAAGGAGTAACAAAAACAGATATCTCATTACTGCTTGATTTTCGCTGGATAGATAATCATAAGAATTTACTTTTCTTTGGTCCACCTGGACTGGGGAAAACACATCTTGCTATTGCTATTGGTCTGAAAGCTATCCAGACAGGATATACCGTATCTTTTGAAAAAATATCAAATTTAATAAAGTTGTTAAAAACACAGGAGATACATAGAATGGCTGGATTCAGAATCAGGAAAATCCTTAAATCAGATATAGTTATCATTGATGAAATTGGATATACACCTATTGACAGGAAAGAAGCCAATCTTTTTTTTAATTTGATAAGCGAATTATATGAAAAAAGGTCAGTTGTGATTACATCAAATAAAAGTTTTAATAACTGGGCAGAAATGCTTGGTGATACTGTAATGACTACTGCTTTATTAGATCGTTTATTACATCATGCAAAAATATTTAATTTGGATGGTGAGTCTTACAGAATACAAAAACAAAAGGAGGTTTGAACCGTATATTTAATATAACAGGAAGGTGGGGAATTCTATTTTCCCTCACCTGTGGAATTCTACTTTCCACTACCTGTGGAAAACTACTTGACTTTTACAAGGCGATTTCATAAGCCAAAACAAACAAGTGAGAGCAGTTTTAACACTTATGGAAAATGGTTTGTGTAAATGTTTTGTAAAAATAAAGAAAGGATTTGATGTAAATTCAAAAGCAAAGAATCCAGTTACGGACAACTGGATATCAGAAATTCAAAAATTTACAAAAGAA
>QNDG01000444.1 GCA_003645915.1 Candidatus Zhuqueibacterota bacterium
AAGTTTAAGAAATCCAAACCTCAAATTCAGGGGGAATTTGTGAAAAGCGTGAAAGTGGTTGAAATTATTCTAGGTATTATTTTAATCTTTTCCGGTATTACAAAGATTATTGATCCCTCAAATGCTGTAAAAATGATGCTGGATCTCGGTCTATTGCCTTTAAATTTAATCATACCATTAATTTCATTTTTCCCGGTAGTTGAAATTGCATTGGGGCTATTACTGATTGCTGACCGGTATAATATTCTCAGTACATCTGCTACATTATTCCTTTTTACAGGGTTTTTATTTATAAGTATATATGGGACAATGACAGGCCTTAACTCTGACTGTGGTTGTTTCGGATCAGTAATAGAAAGCAGGATCGGCTGGGGGATGATTGTGAGGAATGGGGCATTTTTTATCGGAGCCTGTTATATATGGATTGACAGCATTAAGAAATAAATTATCTAAAACAGAGGTGATTAAATATGGATAAGAAAAATGTGAATAATTTACTGACATGGATTTTTTATGGTATTGGTATTATCCTTATTATCCTTACAATAAGGACATGGAAGAAAAATCAGGCAATAAATAAAGATTATTTTGTAGCAGTTGATGTAAGTTTTAATATTGGGGAATTTATGAATTCTGATTCGTTTGACTGGTATGGTGATAAGTTTTCACCTGATTCAAATGCAGTAACAGCTCTTCATTTAATAAAAACCACTTCATGTTCGGGATGTACTAATGAAATTATCGGGTATTATCGATTTCTGAAAGATAATGGATTTATGAATATGAAGGTTCAGCAATTTGTTGTTGTAATTGATACAGTAAAGTCAAAAGCATTAAGATTTATTAAGACATCTGAATTGTTTGAGCCTGTAATGTATGGAAGTGATACTAATTACACTGATTTTTTAAGGACTTTTGGCCTGAATGTTGAAGACAGGCAGTTAATCCTGATAAGTAATAGTAAAAACAAAATATTTTTCAGAACAGTTTTACAAAAATCGCGAATGAGTTCCATTAAATACAAAAAGGGAATAATAAAAGAAGCCGAAAAGGCTTACAAAAAGATTAATTAAATAAAAAAGGGGGTGGTGTAAAGGAATACACAAAATTTTGATTGATTTTTTTAATGTATCAACATCAAAACAGGAGGTTAAGATGGAAAAGCAAGTATTTTCAAAGAAGTTAAGAACAGCAGTTGCGTTTTTATTTTTGTGTGTAAGCCTGTTTGCATTTACTGCTCAGTCATTTTCAGCGAGGAATGTTCCGTGTAAGGATTGCGGGAGCGGTCAGAATTGCCAAAATGGTAATGGGTTAAATACAGGATATGATAATTGTACGCCTATATTGGGTGCTGGGACTACTGAAATAGTAGGTTGTCATATTGATGCATCAGGCTGGTTAAATTGCGGTTAGATGGAAATTAACCAAAATAATGCCGGGTGGTTTCATTATACGAACCTGCCCGGCAATAAAAAAGGAGGGTCTTTTGTTAAGTAAAGCAGTTACGAAAATTCAGATTATTTTTACTGTTTTTTTATTGATATATCCTGTAAAAGCTCAGAAATTCATGGTTACATTGACAAAAGTAATGAATATAGGAGAGGGTGAAAATATTAAAAAGGAATGTGTCTTTAAATTTCCGTTATTTGTTATTACTGACAGCAAAAAAAATATTTATGTTTCAGATTATGGGCAGAGCAGAATTAAAGTCTTTGATAAAAATGGAAGCTTTGTTAAGTATATAGGAAAAACCGGCCGGGGACCTGGAGAATTTCAGGAAATATCAGCAGTTAGTATTGACAGTAAAGATAATTTAGTTATAGTTGATAAAAAGAATTGGCGTATTACTACATATTCTGATTTTGGGGATAATTATAAATGCTCTCCATTTAATGATAAATTATCTCTTTTACTAATAAAACATTTGAATGACAGTCAGACAATATTTTTTTATGTAAAGTCAGCGCCCGGGTTTTATAAAAAAACTGATAAATTATTTCATATTTATAATGAGAAATTCAAAGAAATGTCATCATTCGGGCAAATGAAAACTGTTTATAATTTTGATGATGATTTTATTATTGAAAGAATAAGGCATGAAGTTTTTGCAAGCATAGAAGTGGTTAATCAAAACAAATTTTTCTTTTCACCTGAATATTATTATGGCGATATATATATGTTTGAAAGGAAAGCAGACAACTGGGAAATTACAAAAATCAAAGGAAAGAGTTTTTATAAAAAGCCTTACAAAGAAATAAATATTAATAACACTAACCTCAAGCATTATTCATTTGTTTATTCAGGTGTGAAAAAAAAGTACGGAATAAAATTATTGTGCAAGAATGAAGGCCTTGTAACATTGAATGATACTACTTTAATGCATTTATTATTCAGAGTCTCGGGTAAAGATAAAGTATTGCGATATATAGAGCTGTTTAAAACCAGCGGAGAATTTTTAGGCTATGCAGATAACGGAGACATTGAGATGATTCCTCCGGAACCGGGCTTAAAAGGTCTTGAGAAGGTGTTTTGCAGGGATAATGAGGGGAATGTTTACCTTAGCATATGCACAAAGGAAGGTTTTTATACAGTTGGTAAATATAAAGTAAGTTATAGACGATTGTAGTCGATTCAGCATGTAGAAAGTTTGTCTGATTGTTTGTGAGGAATTGTCCTGTATAATTTATTTTGCTCCGGAAAACTCAGGCAAGAGTTTGTTTGCATTTACTGCTCAGTCATTTTCAGCAAGGAATGTTCCGTGTAAGGATTGTGGGAGTGTTGATAATTGTAGTTTTGGCAATGGGTTAAACTCAGGTTATTCACACTGTATCCCAATATATCACTACAGTGCGGATGGAAATGAAT
>QNDG01000445.1 GCA_003645915.1 Candidatus Zhuqueibacterota bacterium
GAATGCAAGCTTATCCTTTAAAGATTGAAAAAAATTGTGATATAAGAAGCTAAAACAACAGTTTCATTCTTTTCAGATGTCTTAATGCGTTATTAAGGATAGATGTTTATATTATGCAAGACAAAGCCCTTCCTTTGTTATTAATATTAAAAAACAACTTTGCCTCTCCCCTGTGAGAAATGCTTCTCTTTGGACTATAATAATTTATATGTATAAATACTAAGATGAGAAGACGGAATTATTATAAATAAATTATCAGTAAAAGTCAAGAAAAAAATTGAAGGTTTGATGTCTCATATTTCAGTGCACATTATATCTTAGTATAACAGGGTTGAAGTAAATTTATTAATCACTCATCCGTAATCAGTCTTATGCTCTTTATGATTGATTCCTTACCTTTGGTTATCTCAATATCAGAGCTGCCGCACTCGGGACAGGCAAAAAACGGAAGATGAAAATGGTATGCAGGATCTTCTTTGATTTTCAGTTCGCCTGAGTAACCGCAGTTTTTGCACAAGAGCTCACCTTTTTCTCTTTTAAAAATCAACTTTGCCCCTTGTGCAATAGTTCCTTCAAGGTTTGTGTTGACCCAGAATTCAATTTGCTCTATACCCAGAAATGTAAGATCACCAATAACAATCTCTATTGATTCCACGCCTGCTGCATTGTGGGAATGAGCCTCTTTTAAAACTGTTTCAACAATGGATTGAGCTATAGCGGTTTCGTGCATATTTTTCTCTTAAATGTTCAGAGCGGAAACCAGGTCTTCAATTCCCTGGCCTGTTTTTGCATTTGTAAATACTACTTTAATAGAGGGTTTAATTGCTTTTGCATCTTTTTCAAGTTGTTTGATATCAACATCCATAGCATCAGCCATATCTGTTTTATTGATCACTGCAACTGTGGCATCCTGAAATATGTGAGGATGCTTAACAATCATATACGGACCTTCTGTTGTGGAAACAACAACAATTCTCTGGTGTGCGCCTACAGGATAGCTTCCCGGGCAGATTAAATTGCCTACATTCTCAATAAGTATCAAATCATAATCTTCAAGATTTAATTGATCAAGACTGTTTCTTACCATGTTTGCATCAAGATGACAGCCTCTGTCCGTATTAATTTGAAGAACATGGGCTCCGTACTTTTTTATTCTGTCTGCATCAATGGTTGTTGTCAGATCTCCTGTTATGGCGGCAATTCTTTTTTTATCCTTCAGGTATTTTACAATTTGCTGTATAGTGGATGTTTTGCCTGAACCTATGGAACCGAGAACATCAATTGCATGTATGTTGTGTTTATTAAACAACTCAAGATTTTTTGCAGCCAGTTCATTGTTTTTTCCGAAAAGCTGCTTATTAACTTTTATTTCTATTACTTTACCGTCTTCAGTATGAATTGTTTTCATAAAACTCTCCGAAATTATTAAAAAACGCGTCTTTTTTTATCAGGTTTTTTATGTCTGGTTCTCATGTTCGGCGCAACATGAATATCACATGTATCAGCAGGGGCCAGATTCCTGAAAAATACCTCATCCCATACTTTGGGGCACGAGGGTGTTGCAATTTTTTTTGATTCAGCGCAGATTTTAAGACGAACAACTCCCTGGGGCTGCTTAAAATCCTTTAAAGGAAGGTTTAAAGTGTCGTGAGCCATTCTCATAAAAGGAGCCCACACAGGAAGCGCAGTGTTGGCGCCTGTTCGTTTATCTCCAATACTTAACCGTTCATCGTCAAATCCAACCCATACAGTTGTGGCTATCTGCGGTGTGAATCCGCTGAACCATGTGTTTCTGTAATCATTGGTTGTCCCTGTTTTGCCTCCTGCTGGTCTGTAAAAATGGTACTTCCATCTTGCTGCAGCGCCTGTTCCTTTGTTTATCACTGTTTCAAGCATATCTGTCATAATGTATGCTGTTTCTTCACTGATTACTTCACGCCTTCTCGGAGCTGCTTTTTCCAGGACATTCCCGTATTTATCTTCCACTCTTAAAATTGCTGTGGGCTCCACTCTTATGCCCTTGTTTGCAAAAACACTGTATGCTGCAACAAGTTCAAGAGGTATAACTACATCCTGTCCCAGTGCAACTCCGTCAAATGGGTGAATTGTTGTTGTAAAGCCAAATCTTTTTGCCATGGCAACAACCTTTTCCGGAGGGATTAGTTTTTGTACTAATCTTGCTGCAATCAGGTTAAGAGAACGCCGAAGTCCTTCTCTTAGGGTTGTAGGGCCGCCTGTGCTTTCATCATAATTTCTGGGTCTCCACTGGGTTCCGTCAACCATTGTAATTACAATGGGCTGATTCAGAAGCTGAGTCATGGGCGGCCAACCATTATCAATTGCAACCGTGTATGCAAAAGGCTTAAAGTTTGAGCCGGGCTGACGTTTCATCTGCGTTACTCTGTTATACTTGGACTTATTAAAATCCCGGCCTCCTACCATTGCAATTATGTCTCCGTTAGACGGATCAACAGAAACAAGAGCACATTGAAGAGTGGCTCTTGCTTTTAAAAGAGAGTCCACTTTTGCAGAGTCGCTTAGAAATTCAGCGATTTGTTCGTCTGTCTCCAGAGGAGGATCAACCCAGTCTGTAAATTTTTTCTTTTTAACTATTTTTCCCCAGATCTGTTTTTCCAGTACAGGGATAAAACTTTTAATTGCACTGTCCGCGCATGCCTGAACCCTGGTATCAAGAGTTGTATAAATTGAGAGTCCGTCAGTGTAAAGTCTTAAGCCATATTTATTGTAAAGTTTTTTTCTTACGTATTCGCAAAAATAGGGTGCAATAGTGCCTGCTTCTGTGTTTCTGTCAACAACTTTTAGTTCAATCTTTCGCAGAGAGTCATACTCTGCATAAGTGATA
>QNDG01000446.1 GCA_003645915.1 Candidatus Zhuqueibacterota bacterium
ACTCCAAGAGATCTGGCCAGAACATAATGTGTTAAAATCCGCAAACTCTGAATAACCAGTGAAAGTACAATGACCTGTCCTACAATTTTCCCCTGCCTCCCAAACGTATAGATATTCTGATAAATCTCTCTTGCCTTTAAAGATAAACTTTCAGGCATAATTTTTTTTAGTATAAACGCAAAAGGTCTCGCAAATCTTTTGCTGAACAATGTAAATAAAAGAACTGTCCACAAAAAAATAAGGATAACAATTAAAATTCCCAATTCAGGATTAAAACCACTTCTTATAATTATCCAGGGGCTTGACAGAACAGCAAGTGTTGACAAAAGGAAAAAACCTGATAATCTGTCAAGAAAAACCGTTGATACCGCGCCTGACAGATCATCTGAATATCGCTTTATATCAGCCATCCTGAAAATATCTCCGCCGAGATTGCTGAGTAAAAAATTATTCAGGAATAATCCCACAAAATAAAAAGAAAGAACTTTAGCCCACCTGATTTTAACATTGTGGTTTTGTAGCAATAAAAACCATTGAAAGCTTCCTGCAAAATGGCTCAGTAAAAAAACAACAACTGCTGTAACAAGCCATAACGGATCAGCTCCCGCAAGATGCCCGGCAATCCTGCCAATACCAATTCGATAGAGTAAAAAACCTATAAGAAAAGCACTGAAAACAATTTTCAGAAGCCTGAATATGTTTTTTGATACCAATAATCCACCATTACAAAATTTGAGCCGCTGTTTTTTTTCTTTTTATAAAATATTCAAAAACAATACTTCCCCTGAACATCTTTTTCATAATTTCGCTGTCTGAAATAATTCTTTTATTCTGTACAATCCTTCTTTTTCTTAAAATCAAGGGCAGATTTATAATAACATCAATAAAACTTAAAATAACGGCTGCTGATCTTCCCGGTTGCAGCGTTATTATTCCGAAAACAACTGTTATAATCTCAAACATTATTCTTAAGGGCAAAACCCATAGCAATGTTAAAGTCCCGTAATTTTTTAGCAGCATTATAATATTATTTCTGTGGTTCAGTCTCATTTTCATGAGATTTTCTTTTTGCAGTGTAGCTCCGGATCTGTGATACACAAGAGCATCGGGACAGGTCATTACCTTGTATCCGTTAAGCTGGAACCTCCATTCCAGATCAATTTCTTCCATATGCGCAAAAAACATCTCATCTAAAAGACCTGTTTTATCAAGAGCTGATTTTCTTAATATAACAGCTGCACCTGAAGCCCAGAACACATCTTTAACAGAATCATATTGCCCCTCATCCTGTTCCATATAATCGAAAACTCTGCCCATAGCAAAGGGATAACCGAAAATATCAATAAGCCCGCCTGCAGCTCCGCTGTAATCAAAAAACTCTCTTTTAAAATAATTCAGAAGTTTTACCTGCACTGCGGCAACCGAAGTATCACTGCTGATTACAGAAACAAGATTCAAAAGCCAGTTACTGTCAACTTCAGTATCATTATTTAAAAGAACTATATATTCCGAATCCGCATGTTTAATACCAAGATTGCATCCTGCGGCAAAACCAAGATTCTTCGGTGCATTTACAATCTTTGCCTGAGGGAAATCGGGCATTACTTTATCAATACTTCCGTCAGGCGAATCATTGTTTACAACTATAACCGAAAAATTGTTATAATCTGTTCTGAATAAAAATTTAAGAGTATGGCGCAGAATATCTTCCCCTTTCCAGTGGGGTATTACCACAGTTACCCGGGGAACATAACCTGCGCCGACTGTATCCGCATTATTCATTGGCTTATTCTTACACCGCCTGTTTCTTAACGGGTTTCCAGAGAATCAGCTGTCAGTTTATTAAGGTTATCAAGTTCGTTTTTCGCTCCTGTGTCACCTGGATGCCTTAACAGCCAGTCTTCAAGCAGTGTAATAGCTTTATTATACTGTTTTGATGATTTGTACACCTGGAACAATCCTGCAAAAGCCTCTGCTGAATTTGGATTATGATTAATCAGTTCTCTGTACAGTTCCTCGGATTTTTCCCAGTCTCTTAATACCTGAGCATAGTATCCTGCAAGCCATGACTGTTCCTGAACACTTGGCAGATGTCCCGGAATAATACGTTGGGATCTGGCCTCAAAAGCAGGATCCAGACCTGCCCGCCGGAAAATATCGGACACAATAAGAGCCTGCCTTTTATCAGTATAAGGCACATGTGTATCAGGAATTATCTCGTCCATTTTCTTTAAAATTTCAGCAGCTTTTTCTTTATTACCTTTTTCAATATAATATCTTGCAAGTTCCATAAATGAAGATCTGTAATTCTGCAGGAGATTCTGTATATTAACATTGTAATAAACACTGTGATCATTCAGACCTTTGTATAAAAACTTCTCCAACAGATTTTTCTCCAGAATTTCAGGATCCACCTCATAAACCTTGTAAGGCATGACTTTAAAAGCCAGACCATCCAGTCTTAAATAGCTGTCAAGGCCTATTTTGTTTTGACTTGATACTGTCATTGCAAAATAGACAGGTCTTCTCCACTGAACTGACTGCAGTATCCTTAAAACCATAAGATCCTGAACTCTGATACCTTGCCCTCCTCCGGATTTAAACGTAGGGGCAAGTTCCACCTCAAATTCTTTTTTCACTCTTTTTGCAATCTCCGGCTTCAAAGATTCCTTAAGTTTTTTTACAACATCAGGCGGAACAGGAATCTGCACTCTCTTTCTCTCCCACGGCATTGCATAAAGAGTGTTTATCACTTCGTCACTGAGTCCAATGGGAATTTTAGGCTCCTGATCTCTCAATTGTTTAATATACCAGTGAGTATTCAGCAGAGAAAGATTAACAACCCTTACATCCTTTCTTA
>QNDG01000447.1 GCA_003645915.1 Candidatus Zhuqueibacterota bacterium
GAAAAAGCCGCAGAAATCGGATATTTTGACGAGGATTATTTTTACGGATGGGCAGACGGTGATTTCTCCTTCCGTATGACAATTGCAGGCTATCCCTGCCTTAATGTGGCAGGAGCAAAGGTGTTCCATTTAAAAGAGAAAAAGGGAATGCCGTGGGTATATTATCAGGTCAGAAACAGATGGTGGTTTGTTCTCAAAACTTATAATTTCAGAACACTTGTTCTGTGTCTGCCTGCAATAGCATTATATCAGATTGCAGTATTTTTTGGGATGCTTGTAAAGGGGAAAGGATGGCAGGCCTTAAAAGGAGGTTTTGCGGCTTTGTTCAGTCTGTCTCTTGTGTTTAAAAAGAGAAGAGATGTAATGAAGGTAAAGAGGGTAAAAGACAAGGAAGTTCTGACAGGAGCATCCATTGATCTTCTCGGAGAAGCAGGCGGATCAAAAATAATAAGTCTTGGTACAGGCATGATGAACATAATTTTAAAAGTTTACTGGATGTTGATAAAACATTTTATTAAATAGAAAAGGCGCAGGAATGTTTATAGGTGCGGCAGGATCATTTTTATTGCAGGAAATAAAACCCCGTTTAAAGGAAGTAATTGTCGGGGATTTGTTGCATAATGGAGTAATATTCAGTACAGATGATGTGTTGATTTTTTCCTCTGTCAAAGATCAGGAATCGTACGGAGGAAAAGAAAAACCGATTTTTATTGACGGAAGTATTTATGCTGTCAGCGGACAAAAAAGCAGGATAAATGCAGCCGGGATATTTTCCGGATACATTGAAGGAAAAGATAAGTTTTGGGATGAAATTAACGGAGATTTTTCTGCAGCTCTGTGGATAGAGAAGGAATCCAGACTTATACTTGTAAGAGATAAAATAGGAGTAGGCACACTTTTTACTGCGCAGACAGACAGCGGGATTGTGTTTTCTTCTTCCTTAAGAGCTCTTGTTATACTGCTGGGTAAACAGAACGATATTAACAATTCAACAATTCTGAGATATCTGACTTTTAATTACAATCCCGGATCAGAGACCTTTTTTAACGGAATTACCAGAGTTAAACCTGCATATCTGGTTGAATGGCATGGAGGCAGTGCATATGAAAAACAGTACTGGGATATCAAATTTGAAAATTCGGTGAAAGATGAAGAAGAAGCTGCGCAGCAGATACGTAAAGGACTTGAAACTGCGGTAAAGATCAGGCAGCGGAAAACCGGTAAAACCGGGGCATTTCTTTCAGGCGGGCTTGATTCTTCCAGTGTTGTTTCGCTTTTGAGCAAAAACAAAACACCTGACCTGTCAACATTTTCATTCAGGTGCAGAGGTGAATCATTTGATGAATCTCCGTATGCCAAAATAGTTGCAGATACTTTTGGTACAAATCATACTGTGGTTGAGTATTCTCCTGAGAGTGTTTTAAAAGCAGAAGATATGACAGGCCTTATGCATGAACCTTTCAGCGATGTGGGGATAAACATTGCAACATATCTGCTGGCATCGGAAGCCGATCAAAAAGTCAACGAACTTTTTACAGGCGACGGCGGTGACGAGCTGTTTGCAGGCCACCCGGTTTATGTAGCTGATAAAAGCGCAAAAATAGTTTCAAAAATTCCCGGATTTATTTTAAAGCCCTTGTTTGGTCTTGGTAAGATGCTTCATGATTCCGATAAAAAGAAAGATTTAAGAGTAAAGTTAAAGAGGTTCTCGGAAAGCTATTTTTTCCCAAAAGAGCTGGGCACTCACAGATGGCGGGTATATTATACTCTTGGTGCTCTTTCAAATATAGTAACAGAAGACGTTTTTGATTCTGCTGATCCTGAAAAAATATTTAAAGATGTGATTGACATAAACAACAGAGCCTTAGCTGATGATGACCTTGGGAAATCTCTGTACAGTGATTATAAAACAGTTGTGCAGTTTTACTTAAGACGAATGGATATGGTCAGAAGCTTCGGTTTAAATCCCAGAATGCCGATGCTTGATCCGGAGCTGGTAACTTTTTGTTCAAAAATATCATCTGATTTAAAAATAAAAGGAATGTCCGATACAAAGTACATTGAAAGAAAAGCAGTTATGCACCTTTTACCGTATGAAATTACACACCGTAAAGATAAACTGGGGCACAGTGTTCCTCTTAAAAACTGGATGAGGGAAAACAGCACGGTTGAGAGTTTTATCCGTGATATTCTGTCTGAAACAAGAATTAAAAACAGAGGCATTGTAGATTTTAACGCTGTCGCGAAAATGGAAAAGCAGCACAAACAGAAAATATTTAACCATTCCCACAGGTTGTGGAGTCTGGTGATTTTGGAATTATGGATGAATAATGTCCGGAAGAATTGGAATAAAATCGGAGTGAATTTATGAAAATTTTTATGACAGGTGTTTCGGGATTTCTGGGGCAGCATATTGTTAAAAAATTAACTGAAAGCGGACATCGGATAACAGCTTTAATAAGGCCTACAAGTGATGTCAGCCACCTTAAGCAGTATAATATCGAATATATTACAGGAAACATCAGAGAAGATTCCTGGCTTGACTCTGTAAAAGGTTTTGATGCTATTGTGCATGCTGCAACTTCCAAGGGCGGAACGTGGGAAGATTTTTATGAAGAAAATGTTTTGTCAACAAAAAGACTCCTGGAGCATGCAAAAAAAGAGAATATTGAAAAATTCATATTTATCAGTTCTGTGGTTGTTTATGATCATTCCAATGCAAAAAACGGAACTGCTTTTTCCGAAGATTCACCTTTTGAAAAAGAATATACAAATCACTACTCAAGAACAAAAATAGAAGCAGAAGAACTGATTAAAGAATTCCATAAAAAACACGGATTAAAAACAGTTGTGC
>QNDG01000448.1 GCA_003645915.1 Candidatus Zhuqueibacterota bacterium
GATCCGCAACAACTTTCTTTTTTGGCTTGTTAACATGAACATTAGCCTTTATTCCTGCTGACACTTCATTAAATTCTTGTACTGCCTGAGAAATTATTTCATAGGCCTCTTTTCTTGAAACCTTTTCAGCTAATTTATCCAAAATAGTATTAACTGAAAAACCTCTTTTTAAAGATTCGACCGCAGATGCGCAAAGATTAGAATTACTTTTCTTTTTTCCGGTCAAAGCATATAAATAACTCTTTATACCTGCTGTTTTTGGAAATTCCTTAAATTTATACTCATCAGCGCTCTTTATCGGGTATTTTTTAATCAGTTTCTTCAATTCATTTCCCGTTTTTCTGCTAATTCTATTTTCTTTAACGAGTCTGTCCACACTTTCAGTCGTGAATAGATCAGAAATAGCAAATTTAATATATTTAGCAGATTTTTTAATATCCACTGAGGCATATTTACGACAGAGTATTTCTTTTAAAGCATTTCCATTTTTTCCTTTAGACATTTGTTCGCGAATAAAAGAAATAATAGGATAAGCGCTATGAAATACCAACTCTTCTTCAGCCAGCTTTTGAGAGACAGAATTAATTTCTGCGTTTTTAGAAAGCCCTTCTGCTATTCTTTCTTCAGATAATTTTTTCTTTTTTTTAGCAGCAAATTTTGTTTTCTTTTGTTCCGGCTCAGAAAGAAAAGCCAAACGAAGGCTCTCTTTAGAGTCAATAACATAATCCTTTGAAATCTTTCCTGAATCTTCAAGATATGGACGATATTTCTTAAAAAGGTCTTC
Organism: Candidatus Zhuqueibacterota bacterium; assembly: GCA_003645915.1. Taxonomy (GTDB): domain Bacteria; phylum Zhuqueibacterota; class QNDG01; order QNDG01; family QNDG01; genus QNDG01. The sequence continues at coordinate 785 of QNDG01000448.1, forward strand.
ATTATAACTAATATCAGATATAACATTCTTGCGAAATTTTCGCGCTAAATAATTAGCTATGACAGGATCAACTTTTCCAACTACAATATCTCGTGCCAATCTGTTACGATACTTTTTCAAAAACTGTTCCGCCTCAGTAGCAGATTTAAATGCAGAGGCATCTATATAAACATTCCCCAAAAGACCAATCTCCTTAGAAATTGATGCCAATTCTTCTTTTGCAGTAATAATTTCATTCGCAGTAAATCGGGATCTTAAATGAGATGCAAGTTCAGAACCCTTTAAACCCGCCATAATAGCTTTCTTCGCCTCTCTTATCACAGCCCCTTTATCATTAATTTTTACATCTCTGATTCCAAGAGGTTGCACAGAATTAGGTATAAGATTAATACCTGTATCTCCAGATTCATTATTCCACATTTCAGAAAGTTTTGGCTGAATTCTCACGGAATTATTATCTGAAGGATAATTATCATATGTATCTGGTTTGAGCCATTCCTGATTAACTATTGAAGGATATTTTGGATCTGTTCCAATTATTTCAGGGGAAAGGTCTCCTAACATAATATCTCCTTTATTAATTACAATAAAAATTTACAAGTGATTTTTTTATGGCCGCGGTTAAAATTTTACTATTCTTTTCTACTAATTCTTCAGAAGTAACAACATCCTCAGGAGTCACCTCTTCTTCATTCTCTTCCATTTCTTCTTCTACTTTTTCTACAGCCTTATCTTTTTCTTTAATGAGCTTTTTAATCTCTTTATCTTCATCACCATTCCATTTAGGATTTGTCAGTTCGTCAGCAATACAATCTGCAATATCACTTAAATTATGAACTGCATTATTCACAGATTGTTTAATATCTTTTATTGGAATTATGTAACCTATTCCTCCTAAAAGACCATCAGGACTTATATCCGGTCCTTTAATTTTTGAAAATTCATTGAGAATTGAAGTCAAAGTACCCAAAGCTACATTAGTATTATGCAAGATATGTTTTAAATGTTTTAACTTTGATTTGTTATATTTATAATCATCCGGTATTTCTCTTCTGACTACAGCAGCTGTTTTAAGAAATTCAGGATGATCAGTTAATCTTTTTCTCATACTAACCACCTAAACTTTTATAGGTTCATCCAAATCCGGTTTAAAAAGGCGCTCAATTATTATCTCTCCTTTTTTATTCTCACTAATTCTCCAAAGATCTTTTTTTGATTTGTGAACGAGAGTGTCTTTAGCAATCCTATAAAAATCATTCAAATCGTTAATAGATGCTACTTTTACAGAATTTGGAGATAAAAAAGAATCTAACCCACTAGGATCTGTCTCTTCAAGCCCCCTTAATGATGAGGAATTTTTTAAAAGTTCTTCATATATATCCATATTTTCTCCTTCAGTTATTCAATATTAGAAGGAAATCCATCTATATTACCACCAGTAGGAGGTTCTACTATTTCCATATCCAAAGGATTTGGACCATCCCCTCTTGGCTTTACTGCATTAAAAAGAGGATCTGATGGAGTTAAAAAATCTCCACGTCCTATATCTATATCTCTGACAGGCCTCTCTCCTTGCCTGGTATAATCAAACCTGACCATATCATCATTATCATGCACATTTCTTAAACTATCTAAAATCTCATCATAACCTTGTGGCTGTTCTTCATCAAAATAATAAGGTATATTTCGAGGCTGGGGCGTCACTTCTGAGCATTTCCAAATTTCAGATGCAATTTTTCTTAACAAAGATGCAACTTTAAACGGATATCCCGGCCACACATATATTCGACCCCATTGTTTTAAAGCACTTTTCATTTTTTCCCGCTCTTTCTTATCTTTCTCAACCTCTAATAAGCGTTTTATCTCATCCGGGGGATAATTAATGTATGGATTTGCCTCTGAAGTCCCGGGCAAATTACTTCCTGATGGTGGATGAAACACGTAATCTGAAATCTTCAAAGACAAAATAAAAGCCCCTATTGATATACTAAACCACAATATTTATTATATAAGAAGATTATTACGATAATGAGTAGGAGGGCCCACGACTAAAGTCATGGGATAAAA
>QNDG01000449.1 GCA_003645915.1 Candidatus Zhuqueibacterota bacterium
ACTTTCTGCAAATCAACTTTAATACCGTATTTCTCAATTTTTCTGTACAAAAGAGATCTGTGCATATTAATTGAATCAGCAGTTTTTGATATATTCCAATCATTCTGTTTTAAGGCATTAATAATAAACTGTTTCTCAAAACTCCTTTTTGCCTCGCTGAATGATTTTATATTAGTAGAATCAAAATCAATTTTTGGGTACTCCAGAATGCTTGCTACCTGCTGTGTATTAACTTTTGGGCTGTCAACAAGGATTGTAAGTTTTTCTGCAAAATTTTTAAGTTCACGAACATTGCCTGGCCAATTATGGGACAAAATAAAGGCCTCAGCGCCTGGCTCAAGTTCTTTTTTCAATCTGTTATTTTTTGCAGCATAAAATTCCAGAAAATAATAAACCAAAGGTAATATATCAGAACATCTGTTACGTAATGGGGGGATATGAATTTCTACGACATTGATTCTGTGATACAGATCTTCCCTGAACAAGTTCTGTTTAATCCTCTCAGGAAGATTCATATTTGTAGCTGAAATAATCCTTACATCCACTTTTTCAATTTTATTTGTCCCTATTTTTGCAACCTCACCATCTTCAATTGCACGCAGAACCTTTGCCTGTGCAACAACAGAAAGATCTCCTATCTCATCCATAAAAAGCGTACCTTCGTCTGCCTGCTGGAACTTTCCTTTCTGATCTGTTACAGCTCCTGTAAAAGAGCCTTTTGTATGACCGAAAAGTTCGCTCTCTATCAATGTATCAGGCACAGCCGCACAGTTTATTTCTATAAACGGATATGCAGATCTCTTGCTGTTGTTATGAATTGCCCGTGCAACAAGCTCTTTGCCCGTACCGCTTTCTCCTGTTATTAATACCGTTATATCTGTAGGTGCGATCTTGTCAATTAACTGGTAAATCCGTTTTATTTCAGGACTTACCCCAATCATCTTATATGTTTCTCTTGCCTCTGCAAGAAGAATGTTTTTCTCTTTCTGGAGTTTACTTTTATCAACTGCATTGCGTATGGTAAGAAGCACTCTGTCTTTTTCAAGTGGTTTTTCCAGCCACTCGTATGCACCAAGCCTTGTAGCCTCTACAGCAGTATTAATTGTCCCGTGCCCTGACATCATAACAACAACAGAAAAAGGACTTATTTTAGTAATTTGTTTTAATATTTCAATACCATTCATACCCGGCAGAAGAAGATCAAGAAGAACAACATCTGCAAAGTTGTTCTTTATGTAATTTATTGCATCAGAGCCGTTACCTGCAAGCTGAACATCATATCCGGCAGCAGAAAGAATATCTCTTAAAACATCTCCCATTGTAGCGTCATCATCAATAACAAGTATTTTACTTTTTGATGTCATATATTTTATCCGGGGCCGCTGCCCGTTTAATTATTTTACGACAGGGATTGTAATTAAAACCGTTGTCCCGATTCCTTCTTTACTCTCTATATGTATTGTACCGTTATGGTCTTCAATTATCTTTTTTACAATAACCAGCCCCATTCCCGTACCTCCTGCGGATTTGGAGAAAAAGGGCTGGAAAAGCTGCGTCAGGTCCTCCTGTGAAATCCCTTTCCCTGTATCAGAAATTGAAATTTGAATCGAATCTGATGAATATATATTACTACCCGGCAATTTCTGTACCAATCGAATTGTAATTGTTAAAACTCCTTTACTTCCCATTGCAGTCAAGCTGTTGTTTATAATGTTTTGTAAAGCAATTACAAGCTGCGCTTTATCAACGTACACAGAAGGCAGATTCTCAGCGCAAAACTTTTTTACCTGTATTTCAGATCCTACTTTTAACTTAAAATCATTTAATGCTTCTGTAATTATCCCATTAATTTTAACAGGCTCAATCTGCGGTTTTTCTATCCTGGCAAATTTCAGGAAGTCATCTGTCATATTTCTCAGCCGGTGAACCTGATCAATTATATATCTCAAATACTTTTCAGGATGGCTGTCAATTTCTGAACCATTTTCCTGCTCCATTTGAAGTCGCTGCGCAGAAAGCATTAATGTTGAAAGTGGCGTTTTTATTTCATGCGCTAACTTTTGCGCCATTCCTGCCCATGCAACAACCCGTTTGGAATCCACAACATCTGTAATATCCCTTATTGATACAAGTATCCCTGTCTCACTGCTTTTGCCAAACGACAGCGGTGTTATGTTAATCAGCAAATTAAGGGGCAATCCGTCCTGAAGAGTTTTAAGCTCTCTCTCAACTGGAATGCTGTTTCCTTTATAATATGATCTGATAAATTTTGATATCTCCTTTAACGGTGTGGAATTAAATAAATTCGTATATTTAGTTCCTGTTACAAGTTCCCTGTTCTTCCTTATCAAATGTTCCATTGTTCTGTTCAACGATGTAACAATACCATTCTGATCAAGAGACAACAAGCCCACCTGGTGAAGATCAAACACTGATTCAATTTTTTTACGTGCTGTTTTTTCTGATTGTTTAATCCCAAAAAATGTAAAAGAAAACCCTGCGAGAAAAATCCCGATAAAAAGACCTGATAAAAGCCAGATCCAGGGAATTTTATTAAGCACAGCAAACTGCTTTTCAATTCTGAACATCACAACACCAGGCTGTCCCTCTGCAAGAAATAGTTTATCTTTGCCAAATCCCTGATTGATAATACAATTTTTATTAATTGTAAGGTTTGTATCAATATAAGCAAGAAGCTCCATTTTCTGATTCAACATCAGAATAACAGAACGGCCCCTGAATGCTCCGGAAACAAAAATCTCTTTTTCTCCGTCATTATTAAAATCAGCAACTACTATTCTGCCCGGGGAAAATTGTATAAATTTTCTGAATTTAA
>QNDG01000450.1 GCA_003645915.1 Candidatus Zhuqueibacterota bacterium
AATTTTTTCAATATTTGTCCCGCACTTCGGACAAGGCTTCCCTGCCTTGTAACCAACTCCCATACTTTCTGTCATATACAATCCTTTCCTGCCAAAGAAATCTTTTTCATATGAGCTTGAATTCATCCTGACAGACTGTTTAAAGACATCTTTTATTGATTGATAAAGATTTAAAAGCTCCTTATCTGATATATTTTCTATTTTCTTTAACGGATGAACACCTGCTCTGAAAAATATCTCCTGAGCGTAATAATTGCCAATTCCCCTTATTTTCTTCTGATTTAAAAGAAAATTCTTAATAATCCCTTTTGAATTCCGGACATGGCTTTCAAATTCGGAAAATTCCATTTCCATGGGATCAGGTCCCAGGTCAACTGTCATTTTATGAAATTCATCCGGGCCGACAAAATGAATGTATCCGAACCACCAGAAAGATACATAAAAACCTGTACCGTCCTTAAACTTCATGATAAATCTGCTTTTTTCCGGTGCATTATTCTCTTTCTCAAGAAAACAGATTTCTCCGCCCATGCCGAGATTTACAAGCAGTCTTATGTTTGACGAAAATAGAATTTCAAGCCATTTCCCAAGAGGTATAACTTGCTCTATTTTCTCTCCGCTCAGTTTATTTTTATAATAGACAGCAGGTCTGTTTAAACATTTTTCCTGCATCAAAAAGCAGTTGTCCACAACCCTGCCTTTAACAGTTTTACTCATCTGATCCGCAATAACATAAATTTCCGGCAGTTCAGGCAATGCTTTTCCCCTGTTCGGATTTATTTATGAGTTCATGCGAAATCATCAAAGTCTTTATTTCCCCCGGATCAAATTCCAGTTTGATTTTTCTGTTTTTAACACTCAGTTTACCTTGCATTTCCTCAGACAGGTTGCATTCATACACATCAAAAATTTCATGCTTAAACTTTACTGTTTCATAAATATTTTTATTAAAATTGTTCGCCATTCTTATAATGTACGCCTGCCTATTTTCGACCGGTTTGACCGCCAAAAGAGAAACTCTGTTATTTTCCAGAGAAAAAAGGGACACACTGTCCTCATCAATATCAATTTCTCCGGGCAGCATAAATCCATTTAAAGAAAATTTTTGGTATTCTTTAATTAGATCCTCAATCCCCTGATCCGTATTATCTGTCCCGGTTAAAATACTTAGTTCGGACAACTGTCTGAAAATCCCGCCTTGTTTATTAGTGTCTGTAAAAGTATTATAAACATTAATGGAAACGGTTCTTAAATTATCAAGTATAATTCTATAAAATGATGGCTGTTTTGAAAACACAGCTATGCTTCTTTTACTACCGGTTATCAATAAAAAGCCGTCAAATTTTATTCTGTCAATATCCTTGTTTGTATGAATATGCTTTCTGATACTATTATCTGACATATTCAGGCTTTCCCTCGTATTTTGACATCCACTGGGGAAAAGTATGTTAACAACATATTTATCTTCAGGCTGTTCAATTTCCGTCTTAATTTCTAAAAAGGAAGAATTATACCGCAGGGAATATGTTACCCTGGTTTTTACTAAAAAATAACCGTTTTTTTGCCTGTTCTTTATTTTAATTCTTTTTCTTACTCTGATTCTTGCTTCCAGCGGACCTTCTGATGCAAGGCTTATACGTGCAGGCTGTTCCTTAAAATCAATCTTTTTTATGCTGCTTTTATCATCCGCTGATAATAACTCAAACTTCCCGATTCTATTAAAAACATTTCCGGATTTTTTATCAATTATCTTCAAAAGACCCTTTGCATCTGCTTCCGCTTTTATAAAATCATTCTCAAGATAAAAACGTCCGGATTTAACACCTTTAAAATCAGACAATCTGTTTTGATTTTTCTTTATCTCATATTTTTTTATACCAACAGGAGGAAGCTCCTTATCGTAAATCAGTAAAGATTTTGTTGCTGTCTTAGAAGCTGGATGGCTTTTGTTAATCTGGAAAGGTACTTCCCTGCCTGTATCTTTTGAAACTATTGTGATATTTTCAGGGAAAACACTATCACTGACTTCTGATTTGACAACACTTTCTATTTGATAAGGTACGGGATTAAAAACAGCGAATTCGTACACTTGGTTCTTAGTATCAGACATTTTGCCTGATTTAAACAGATAGTAAATAAGTTTCTCTGCTCTTTTCTCTGTAAGATTATCAGCACTGATAAAATAATTTTCCCATAGATAAGGCAATATCCGGTCAGATAAATCTTCCGCCCAAATACGCTTTATAACGAACAGCGGTTCAAAATATTGTTTCAGAAACCACTTATAAAACCATTTATTTTTTCCCTGATAATATTTATTTTCCGGTACCTCCGCTATGTTGTCACTCGCTTCTATCAGTTCATAATCAGACCACTTTAAGGCTTTAATTGTGTAAATTGTACTGCCTTCTTTTAAAACGGAAAAGGAACAACTGCCATTACTATCGTGTTGATATAAATTTTCAGAAATATATATTTCATTTATTCCGAACTTATTTAATATTTTTTTAATTCTTTCGGTACTGTAAAATTTATTTCTCAGAATTAATGCTTTATTCTTAAGCCCGTACTTTTTGGCAAGAAATATATTCCGGATTAACGTTTCAATATCATGCCCTTCTGTTTGATTGCAATAAAAAGGAACAGGTATAATTCTGCCGGCCTGAACAAACTGTAATATTTCCGGATTGTTCTCATTGCAACATTTAGAATAAATATTCAGATGATACAAGGGACAGTTAACCAGAAACACATAATTTTTATTTTTTCCCAGATCTCCGGTTATTCTATCCAAAACAGTAAACCATACTGCAGTATGCAAAATC
>QNDG01000451.1 GCA_003645915.1 Candidatus Zhuqueibacterota bacterium
TATCAAGATACCAATGAAGATTGGAATGATGCATCTTTGATAAAAACAGACAAATATGGCCAGGTAGAGTGGACTAAAATATATGGAACTGAAGATAATGCTGAAAGCTTTTTTTCTGTTGTAGTAGTAAATGATGGTTATATTGCTGTTGGTTCAAAAACAAAAATAAAAAATACTGATAAAGATATCTACATTGTAAAAGTGAATACAGAAGGCGATACTGTATGGACAAAGACCTATGGGGGATCGCAAGATGATCAGGCAAGTGAAATAGAATATGCAGGGAGTGGGAAGTACATTGTTGCAGGCTATACAAAGAGTGTTGTTTATGGGACTAAACGCGCTTATCTGATGATAATTGACGATATGGGAAATATGATTAAAGAGAACAGTTATGCAAACTGTCAGTGTGCAGCATCTGTTCAGCAGACGAATGATGGAGGGTATGTATTTACAGGATCAACCCGGAGCATAGCTGTTGGGGAAAGTGATTTTTATCTCGGTAAAACAGATGCCTTCCTTCAACTTGAATGGGAGAAAGCGTACGGCGGCTCTGACTTTGATGAGGCTAAATGTGTTATTAATACAACGGATGGCGGTTTCATCTTAACAGGATGGACAGCCAGCCCTGAATTCGGCACGGTAGCTACAGATGTTTATACTATTAAAACCGATTCCCTGGGGAATCAGGATATGCAGTGGGGAAACAGGGTTTATGGTAGTGCACATCATGATCATGGTAATGCTGTTATACAGACGGCAGATGGAAATTATCTAATTGCAGGTTATACACAAAACCATTATGATGCCGAGAGAATAAAATGGACAGACGATATTTATCTTATCAAGTGCGACAATGCAGGCAACAATATCTGGGAGCAAACTTACGGCGGTATTTATGACGAGAGTGCATCAAGCGTCAGGCAGGAAGTTGACGGGAGTTTTATTATCTGTAGTAAAACAGGTAGTTATAGTAAAAGGCCCGGATCTGATATTTATTTGCTTAGATTGAATAATCAGGGGTTAATTACATCTGTTAATACAAATCAAAACAAGATACCTGTAAACTATATTCTATCCCAGAATTTTCCCAATCCGTTCAATAATTCCACTACTTTAAAGTACCGGTTGCCGAAAAATTGTTATGTTACTTTAAATCTTTACAATATTAGAGGACAGAAAGTACGAGCCTTGTTTAACGGGTTCAAACAGGCTGGTTCTCACACACTCCGCGTTAATGGAGATGATCTTCCAAGCGGTTTGTATTTTTATAGAATTAGGGCAGGTAATTTCATTGAAACCAGGCGAATGCTGCTGCTGAAATAAAAATGTCTTATATGCAGAAAGGAATGGAGGATAAAATATTTTGAAGGAAGAAAAAAAATATCATGGTGTAGTTATTCCAATGATAACGCCTTTTACAGAAGAAGGTAAAATTGACGAATTAGCATCTGCTCGTATAATAGAACACCTGCTAAAAGAAGGGATGTATCTTTTTTTATTAGGTACAACAGGTGAAGCAGCTTCAATGCCGCAGGAATTGAAAATACAATTTGTAAAATATATACTCAGTAATATAAAGAGAGAGACTATAGTATATGTGGGCATAGCGGATAATTGCCTTAAGAATTCCATTGATTTGGCAAATAAATATTCTGATCTGGGTGCTGATGTTTTTGTTGCTCATCTTCCATCCTATTATCCATTAACCCCTGATCATATGCTGAATTACTATGAAGTCCTGGCAGAAAATTCTTCGCGTCCGATAATAATTTACAATATTCCCGGAACAACCAACATGTCAATTCCATTAGATGTAATAGATAAACTTAGCCACCACCCGAATATCGTTGGATTAAAAGATTCCGAAAGAGATTTGACACGTTTAAAACAGTCTGCCGAGATGTTTGGAGAAAGGCAGGATTTCTCTATCCTATGCGGATGGACTGCACAGTCTGCCAATATATTATTGTCAGGATATGACGGGATCGTTCCGAGTACAGGGAATGTAGTTCCCAAAATGTTTAAGAAATTGTATAAGTCTGTTATTAGTGGTGATAATGAAAAAGCCAAGAAGCTGCAGGTGGAAATTAATAGTATAGCTGATATTCATCAGACAGTTAGTTCTTTAAGTGTATCTATTGCTCAGTTAAAGGTGATGATGAATGAGCTTGGTATGTGTGAACAATGGGTTCTGCCGCCACTTATGACATTAAGTCTTAAAGAAAGAGATCAAATAAGAGTAAAAATGAACAATTTAATAAAAAGAAACAGCTGATTTGTATGGAGAAAAAATGACTTCCGATTTTAAAAATTCAAAATATCATGTTCCTAATCTGGAACGTGCGTTAGTGATTATGGAGCTTATTGCAGAACACCCTGAGGGGCTTACTATTAGCCAGATTACAGAACGTTTAAATTTTCCGAGAAACAGTATATTTCGGATAACCACTACTCTGCAGAATTATAGTTATCTTATCCGTGATGATGAAACCAAAGTTTTTCACCTTTCACCAAAATTATTGATGCTTGGTTATTCCGGTTTAAGTGAACAGACTCTAGTTGAAAAGTCACTAGTAGTGATGCGCAGTTTAAGGGATCGTTTTAAAGAAACGGTTCCCCTCGGCATATTACATGGAAATGAAGGTTTAGTTATTGAAGAAGTGCCGGGGACATATTCCTTTCGGTTTGTTCTTGAACCAGGTAAGCGTTTCCATCTTCATACTGCAGCGCCAGGTAAAGCTATGGTTGCTTTTATCCCCGATGAAGAACGGGAAAGTTTAATTAACCAAATAGAATTCAAGAAATTTAATGAATACA
>QNDG01000452.1 GCA_003645915.1 Candidatus Zhuqueibacterota bacterium
CCTGATCTGCATCCAATAAACTTATAATACAGGAATCCCAGAAGTCCGCCTGACAAAACACCAATTAAAAGTTGTAACAATTTTTTTCTCCGGTTTATCATTAAAGCACTGCTTCTAATTTTTTAACAATTACGTCTTTTGGTACAGCGCCTATTATCTGATCAACTGCTTTACCGTCTTTAAATATGATTGTTGTAGGAATGCTTATAATCCCGTATTCGCTTGTTACTCCCGGATTTTCATCAGTATTAAGTTTTCCGACCTTAACACGGCCGTCATACTCTTCTGCAATATCCTCAACAATCGGAGTCATCAATCTGCAGGGCCCGCACCATGGCGCCCAAAAATCAATTATTACAGGTATATCCGACTCTAACACTTCCTGTTTAAAATTATTATCATCAATGATAATCTCTTTTGGCATTATTTCCTCCTAGTTATTTTGTTAATCAATTGAATCCAAAAGCTTAAGTACTGTTTTGTTCTTTATTTTATAACATACTTGATGCCCCTGCCTTTCAGATTCCACAATACCAAGGTTTCTTAATATTGAAAGATGCTGAGAAACCGTAGGTTGTGCTATACCAAGGGCCTCTTCCATAGAACGAACGCAGGGATTTGTATCCCTGATAATCTCAAGAAGATGAAGCCTTGTTGGATGAGCAATCGCTTTTAAAAGCTTTGCCTGTTCTTTATAATTTATTCCAGTCATTTTTTAACTCACCAATTTAATCTTCCTGTGATTCAACCAATTTAATTGCATGCTCAGCTGCAACTGTTCCCTCACCCACTGCGGTTGTAATCTGCTTTACATTCTTTGCTCTTACGTCACCTGCAGCATAAACACCCTTGGCTGATGTTTCCATATTTTCATCTGTTTTAATGTAACCCCAATCATCAAGATCAATTTTTCCTTTCAGAAAACCGGTATTGGGGTCATATCCAATAAAAATAAAAACGCCGTCAATCTTCTGTTCACGTTTCTCGCCTGTCTTAATGTATTCCAAAGTTACAGACTCAATCTTGTTGTTTCCGTTTATGGAAGTCAGCCTGTGATGCATTACAAATTCCAGCTTGGGCTCTTTTAAAGCTCTGTCAATCAGAATTCTCTCTGCCTTAAGCTCTTTCATTGTTTCTCTTCGGGAAATCAATTTTACTGACTTTGCAAATTTTGTAAGGTAAAGGGCTTCCTGAACGCTTGTACTTCCACCACCCACAACAATAACATCCCTGTCTTTAAAAAACGGAGCATCACAGGTACCGCAGTAAGAAACTCCTTTGCCCTTAAACTCCTTTTCTCCGGGAATTCCAAGAAGTTTAGGATCAGTGCCTGTTGTAACAATCACTGCCTTTGCAGTATATTCTTTGGTCCCTGTTATAACTTTTTTAACCGCTCCTGAGAAATCAACATCTGTCACTTCTGCAGACATAACTTCAAGGCCGAAACGTCTTGCCTGTTTATCCATTTTCTGGACAAGATCAAAACCAGCAACACCATCTTCAAAACCGGGGTAATTCTCAATCCAGTCTGTCTGTGCAACCTGACCGCCAGGTACTAATTTTTCCAGCATTGCAACCTTTAAAAGTGCTCTTCCTGCATAGATCCCTGCTGTAAGCCCTGCAGGCCCTCCGCCCAGAATCAATAAATCATAATCAGTCATTTTTTCCGAAACCTCCTATTATTTATCTATATATACTCATATCCATATATCTAAATATATGCAATGTTTTAACGATATGCAAGCCCTTTTTTAATTTGTTTTATTTTTTGAGTGGGGGTTTATGGTTGTTTGATTTTCTGTATTCTCTTATACTGCATGTTGTAAAAATAATCAGAGCTGTCCATACAAAAACAAATCCTGTAAATCGGCTCCACGTAAAGGGCTCTTTATAAATTACAACGCCAACAAGAAATTGAAGAGAAGGGGCAATATACTGAAGTATTCCTGTAACCGAAAGTGGGATTAATCTTAAGCCTGCATTAAACAGTACAAGGGGAACAGCTGTTGCTGCTCCGGTGAAGACTAAAAAAAGCGTCTGTGTAAAATTTACATGCCCGATTGCTCCGGTACCTCTTGCTTCAAAAAGCATTAAAAGAGCTGTTACCGGAACAAAGAGCAAACCTGTCTCAAGAAACAATCCTTCGATTGCTTCAAGAGGGCCCAGCTTATGAATCAAGCCGTAAAGCCCGAACGAAAAAGCCAGTACAAGAGATATCCATGGAAAAGATCCGTAAATAAAAGTCAGATAAAGAACTCCTGTTGCAGCCAGACCAATAGCAAGCCACTGCATTGATTTCAGCTTTTCTTTAAGCAGAATCACACCCATTAACACATTTAAAAGAGGATTTATAAAATATCCGAGGCTTGTTTCCACAATAAGGTTGGAATTCACTGCCCACACATAAATTGTCCAGTTTGAGGCAAGAATAAGACTCCCTGCTGCATATATCAAAATATTCTTACGGGAAAATATCTTTCTGAAATTTCTGTTTTTTTTAATAAAAAACAACACTGAAAACAGGAGCAGAAATGACCAGAAAATTCTGTGACAGATTATCTGAGGCGCATTGATACTTTTAATTACTTTCCAGTAGATTGGCAGAAATCCCCACAGCAGATATGCGGAGACAATATAAAATTCACCGCGTCTTTTCAACTTCGATCCTTTTTTCGATTAATCATTCTTTTTTTAAACAAACTCTTTAATATGTCCAGTTCAACTTTTTCATAAAATCCGAAAACAAAAAGAACAAAGGGGAAAATAAGAACCAATAAAAGTTTACAAATAACCGTTATTGTAAAATTATTGGTTTGTATA
>QNDG01000453.1 GCA_003645915.1 Candidatus Zhuqueibacterota bacterium
AAAGAATTATCAGTAACACCGGATTCTGAAGGCGTAGTTCTCCTGGCGCATGGAGATGAGCATTTTGAGCCAATTTGGGCTTCTATGTGCAGAGAAATTGGTAGTTATGTGTGTGCCAAAACAGGAATTGAATACTTTGATTATGCTTTTGTGGAGGTTGGTCAATCGTTTTCGACTAAAGGTGTCACGACAATTTTGAAATCAACAGAAAAGAAAGAGAAAATTATTGTAGTAGGATTATATTTGTCAATGGGTGTAGAAAGAATGGCAAACACTTCAGTTTCATTTATGATGGGCAAAAAAACAGAAACGAGCAAATTATTTGCTGATAAAAATATTTCTTTTTCAAAAAGAGGGATTTTACCGGATAAAAGAATTTCAGAATGGATAGTTGATGTAGCTATTGAGTGGGTAGAGGGACTATAGTAAATTCAGAAACCACTCGGTTGCTTCTTTGAGGTACTTTTAATCCGTTGCTATTTACAGGCCCTGTTCATGTCTGAAATTCTTTAAAGGAGAGGGGCTTGTTCCTGAGTACTGAGCTGATGTTTATGATGTTAACAGGGTAGGGGTTTACACAGACATAAATTTTGTCAGGTTTCCGCGACATAAATATGTGTTCAGGATATTTAATTTTCACAGTATCTGCAAATTAGTGGAATTTGAGCGTTTTTATTCTGCATACAGAAATTTGTTTTTAAGTAAAGTCAAATAAAAAAATCATATTGACTAAAATAAATTCTTTCATATTTTTAAATTATAGTCAAGGCCACTTAATGATACTTGAAATATCCTTTTTGTTTATTTAGCGGCAATAAACTTTATATTGTTTTTGTGATGAGCAGGTGTGGTCCCTGAAAAAGGGCAAATGTATTGTTTGGTCTGTTATAAAAGTATCTTCTGGTTACTATCCGGTAAGCAGATTAAAACATTTAATTTAGAACAAAATAACCTGCAGAATTACAAAAAAGGAGGTATAAGAAAATGAAAAAGATTTTGTTTTTATTGTGCATTATATATACAGCGCAGTTAAACGGTACAATTCATAATGTGCCGGGTGATTACAGTACTATAAGTGACGCAATTAATGCATCTGTTAATGGAGACACTGTGCTGGTTCAACCGGGAACATATTATGAAAATATCGATTACTCCGGGAAAAATATTGTGATAGGTTCGCTGTTTTTAACAATAAATGATACAAGCATGATTTCCGGAACAATTATTGACGGCTCTGCAAGCGGATCTGTTGTAACAATAAAAAGAAATGAAGATTCAACTGCCGCCCTTATTGGTTTTACAATCAGAAACGGTAAAGCGGATTACGGAGCCGGAGTGTATATTGAAAATGCAAGTCCGCTTATATCCAGTTGTGTTATCAGGAATAATCTTGCCGAATGTTCTAATCCGATAGGCGGAGGAATATTACTGCAGGACAGTAAATCGATTATTTATAAATGTGAAATAATGTATAATACTGCAACTGGTCAGGATGTTAATAACGGCTGGGGAGGAGGTATAGCGGCGATAAATACTGGTGAAGTAAAAATTATTAATTGCAGAATTCATCATAATACAACTACTTCAATTCTTGGCGGTATAGGTTTATCTGGAGCAAAGGTAAAAATTATCGGCTGTGAAATTACGAATAATTCATGTTATTCAAGCGGTAGTGCTGTTGGTTTGCAGGATTCGGATGCACTACTTGTTAACTGTACAATTGCTATGAATAAAGCAACCCTGAATGAAAAAAGCAGTCTTTATTTTATCCGGTCATCACCAAAAATTTATAACAGTATTTTCTGGTACAACGGGGGAACTAAAAATATTGACGGATGGGGCGGCGTGGCTGAAGTTTATAATTCCAATATTGAGGGCGGTTTTGATACATTGTCAGTAATGGATTCGGAACCGATGTTTGCAGACACATCTGCAGAAGATTTTCGTTTACTGGCAGCCTCTCCGTGTATTGATGCAGGTAATCCCGATACTTCCGGTCTGGATCTTCCAACAAATGATTTTTACGGAAATTTAAGATTATGTGACGGTAACAAAGACGGCAGTACTGTTGTTGACATAGGCGCGTATGAGTATGTACCTCAGCCAACAGGAGTGGAGCATAAAAAAGTTACAAAGTGCCCGGAATCTTTTTATCTTATGCAGAACTATCCTAATCCTTTTAATTCAACAACAATAATCAGTTATTATTTGCCGGAGACAGCAAATGTCAAGATCACAATATACAATGTACTTGGTAAAAAAATATGTACAATTGTTGACGATAAAAAGGAAAAAGGCTACTATTCTGCAGTCTGGAATGGTCTTGATGATTTGAGCCGTAAAGTAAGCTCCGGTATATATTTTTATCGGTTAAAAGCAGGCAATACTGTAACAGACAAGAAGATGATATTGTCGGAGTAACAATAAATTGTGACTTGATTGGTGTTGAAGGGGAATTGTTTACAAAAGGGATGCAGGGAACGGTCGCGACCGTTCCCTACACAAACATCATCAAAACAGAATGATTCCGTAGGGAATGCATACATGTATTCCTTTTATTATTAAAGACGAATGCCGGATATTGGTTGGAGATTTTCCCGATTCTGATTATTATCCCGATTCTGATTATTATAATTTTTTCTGATAGAAAATCGGGACAAGAATGACAAATTTGAGATTTTTTTCTTTGGCGCTTAAAAATCTCTATGGGTGTCATTCCCGAAATCTTTTATCGGGAATCCAGGAGGGGTGGGTTATATACAATCCTCCTCCACAACCCTTCTCTGGACTTTTCCCGATTCTGATTATTAT
>QNDG01000454.1 GCA_003645915.1 Candidatus Zhuqueibacterota bacterium
CAGAAAAAGCGGGAATTATTTCAGAAAAAGCGGGAATTGTTCCAGAAAAAGCGGGAATTGTTTCAGAAAAAGAAGGGATCGTTTCAGAAAAAGAAGGGATCGTTTCAGATACTATGAAAAAAGTTGTAGAAGAATCTGTAGTTTCAGCTATTGATATAGATGATCTTCTTTCAGATATTCCAATTAAGTCAAAATCAAAAGAAAGTGCTAAGAAAAGGGCTGATCAGAGAAAAAAAACGGCATCTAATACTCAAGCTGCTATGGAATATGAAAAAAAGCAGAAAACAAAAAAGAGACAGAAAAATTCAAAAACAAAAAAAGGCTCTAATTATCTCTTAATGTTACCTGATGATTGGGGTAGGTTACATTGGGTAAAAAAAGAGAAATTTATAAAAGAACAGACTGATATAAAATTAATTGAATACATATTATCAGTTGAGACTGTGAAAGCTGTATTAAATGCTTGTAGGGAAAGGCTAAAAGAACTTGGACAGAAAGTCTCTGATTAAAAGAGTTCTGGCAAATGTTCTTGATTATGACATGCATAATCTTTTTGAGCCCTATACCTATATGGAAAACCTTGAAGATGCAGCTTCAGGTAATTATGATATCCAACCGCAAAAAACTCTCAGAGAGCGTCAATATAGCCCGGCTCCTTTAGTAGTAATTCCTGAATATAAAGGAGATTTTTTGAAGAAATTAAAAGATCAGCCGGGTTTTTATGGAAAACCAATTATGCAGGCTTCAAATCCAGAAAATCTCTGGGATTTTAATTGGCCCTCTGAATGGTTAAAACATCAAGAAAGACCCCATCCGAGAAATTTAGTAGATGACTGGTATTCTATAAATTCTCCCGGACCAAGTGACCAGGGAGATGGAAATCAAACTTTAAATGAGTATTGGAATAATCGGCAATGGATGCCTTGGGATGCTCCTGAAATATCAGAAGATAAATTAGATAGAATGTATGATTATGTAGATCCTAAAAAAAGAGTGGTTAAAGCTTATTTAAATTTTATGGGGCAATCAGGCCCCGATGTTCATCAGATTATTGCTTCTTTTTTATTAAATTATATTCCAATTGATTTAGAATTTGATTCTATTGAAAATATTAGAATTGCAAAATTATTAAAAGATTTTTTAAAAGCTCGTATAACAACAAAAACCAGAGGTGTGAGACAACCGGGTAATGGAAATATCAGTGAAGGTTCTAAAGGAGAAATGGTAGGTAATGTTCCGGGAGTTACGGTAAGACTTATAAGGGCGGAACCAAAACAGGGAAGATGGAGTTTTGCTACAACATCTGGAAAGGATCGTTATCGAACTGTATTTCAGTTCATACCTTATAAAAATATAAGAGATACCAATAAACTCCATGTAAGAGCTGCTTGTACTTGTCCATCATGGTTGTTTTGGGGCGCTCAATATCATGCTATGATGGAGGACTATTTATATGGGCCCCTCAGACCAAAGTTTGCTCCTCCTATAATAAGAGATCCAAAAGGAGAGTTTTTAGTATGCAAGCATGTTTTAGCCTGTCTCCCTCTGGTTTCTCGGTATAAACTTGGTGAAATGCCTTCTGAATTGAAAAAGAAAATAAAAAAAGCTCCTAAATATGAAATAACAAAAGAAATTCCTGAAGAAGAATTACATATTCCGACACGCTTAGTTCCTATTGGTAGAAAATCTAAAATTAAAGATATTGTGGATCAATGGGAGGAATTTCCACGGAGAAGGAAAAAATGGATAAACAGTCTTAATAAAGTTGAAGAATTAGAATTTTTAGCTCACAGATTTCCGGAGACTTCTACAGCTTTAGTTGCCCGAAGGTTAAGAGAGTTAGCTAAGGAGCCTTTACTAAAAAAGAAAGCAGAAAAAGCATTAGAGGAAATTGTTGAAATTGAAGTTCCTGAAATGGAAAAACCTGAATTACCGGCTGACCTGAAAAAATACGATAAAGATCCGAATTTGCAGGAAACTTTAAAGGATTTGAGTAAAAATAGAAATTTAAAAGTAATAATGGATCTAACTGATCCTGATCAATTAGCTTATCTTGCCTATAACTTATATGATAACCATGAAGTTATATCTGATATAACAAAGAGATTGAATCAAATCGCTAAAAATGTTGAAGATCAGATGGAAGAAAATCGGCAAAAAGCAAAACACTGGTTACGTGAGATTTATTAATAATGTCTAAAAACATTGTATATGATATTTTAAAATCAAAGGCTCGAGTGAATATTGATTATTCTGCTGATAATATGACTGATATAATGAATTTTGGATTTTCTTATATTGAACATATGGATCATATTGTAGAATATATTGTAGCAAATAATAAAATAATGAAAAGAGTATTTGGTCAGGTTAATGATTCAGTGCTTAAACCGCATAGTCAATATATAGGAGAGCTTTGGACAGCAAAATTGTTATTATCAAATAAATTAAATGATAATCAGGTATTATTTTCAAATAATATATTTTCTGTAGTTATAAATTTAGATTTATCTGAATAAAATTTTTCATAGTTTTTAAGGAGTGGTATGAAAATGCCTGCTTATGATTATTATTGTAAAAAATGTGACATAACCAGAGAAGAGATTCATCAAATTTCTGAAAATCCTGAAATACGTTGTTTTGAATGTGGCGGTTTAATGATTCGAGTAATTTCTTTTAATATGACTGGGTTTATTTTTAAGGGAGGTACTCCAGCTATTAATTGGAAAGAAAAGCGCTATCGATTGAAAAAAAGGGAAAAAATTGGTAAAAAACAAAGAGAAAGATATGGTACTGGTCC
>QNDG01000455.1 GCA_003645915.1 Candidatus Zhuqueibacterota bacterium
ACATCCTCTATACGACCTGAAATCTTTGAGCTTATAGTCATCTTTATTTTTGCATCTAAAGCCCCAGTACCCATTACCTCATCGATAATTTTCCCACGTTTGACTTGATGTTTCTCCACAAGAACAGGTACAAATTTAAACCAATAGATAGCAGCGGCAAGTATTGCAATAATAACAAATAGTTTCGCGATTTTGTTTAGCCATCCTCTAATTAATTTCCCATTTTTATTCACCAATTAACCGCCTTCTAACTTACATTTCGCGGGTTCAGATTGTAACCTGTTTAATTACTTATAGTTAGCTTTTGAATGAGGTTCAAAACCACATTTGCAACTTGTTGTTTTTATGCCATTTTCAAGATATAATTAAAAGTTGTCTTTAAGGTATTAGGTAGTGTGACTAACTCCCGCTTTACGCCGGAGGCAAATCCTTTCCGATAAACCTTAAAACCCTTTGCTCGATTTCATCGCGCACATTTCTCATAATATCTATGGATTTTCCTTCAGGATTTGGAATCCCCCAATTTTCTATTTTTACGTCCGGAATAAACAGGCAGTTTTCATCACATCCCATGGAAATAATCCTATCAGGCTTTACGCCTGAAACAGCTTCCTGAATTGATTTAGGAGAGCGAAATGCCATATCTATCCCTTTTTCTTCCATTACCTTAACCATAACAGGGTTAATCTTTTTTGCAGGGCTGCTGCCGCCGCACAAAACTTCAAACTTATCCCCTGCAATGAATTGGGCAAATACACTGGCCATCTGACTCCGACAGGCATTTTCCAGGCAGGTGAACAAAAGTCTTTTTCTCCCTAAAAAAGGCTTTAAGAGAGTCTGAACTGCTTCTTTTATATCATTGACAACTGTCGGGTGTCTTTTCATGTCACCGATATTTTCGATGCGCCTGTAGGTCAGACTTCCTTGATATTTTGCTCCAACAGCATCGAAAAAATATTTTGCTGTAAGTGTGATTCCATTAAAAAGATTTTTCCCTTTTGTAGCTCCAAGAGCGAGAAGAAATCCACTTCTGTATTTTCTGCCGGGATCAGTCAGTTTTAGTCTGTATTTTCTTGCCCATAATGACTGACACCTGTCTATCAAGGCCTTTAGCTGGGCTGTTGTGCTGTAAAAAAATATTGGTGTAGCAGCTGCAATTACATCTGCTTCTCGAAGCAGCGGATAAACATCATGCATCATATCGTCATCAATGGGACAGAATCCTGTTTTTTCACAAACAGTATATTCTTTACAAGGCTTGATTTTTTTTTTATCAACCGCGATAATTTTTGTTTGAGCGCCCAGATTTTCAGCCTCATCCATAAAAGTCGAAAGAAGAAAATCTGTGTTCCCTTTTTTGCGGGGGCTTCCCATTAATCCAAGTACCAGCATACTCACCATCCTATTTAGTGCCTATTCATAAATGGTCTTTTTGTCCAATATCTGCATTATGCTGAAAAAATAATCCTCAAAATACGGTGTGTATTCCTGCGGTTATTTTTTTTAGCATGCCTTGATCTTGAACAAAAATCCTCATTTCTGGATGGACGCTATTTAATATGACACGATTTACATCTGGCAGGTCCTGTTTTTTCCGGTACCTGCCATCTCCCTGTGACAGGCCCTGCATCGCGCCATTACAGCCTTTTTTTGCAGCTTTCCTCCAGAGATTAAATTCTGTATTGCTCCGGAATTTTTTGGAAAAAGCTTGTGTCAGAGATTGCAATCACCAAGAATGTTCTGATGTATTTGATGTGAAAACGGTACGCTTCCGGTTATGAGGAGCTCCTTTATTCTCCTTCGCAGCTCCCATGTCTTGCGCTGCAATAGAAATAGCAGCAGCCAGAGTAAAAAAACCTAAGATCTGCAATAAAACAAATTTTTTCATTTAGGACTTCCTTCTTGAAAACATATACAGCTTAGGCGTAAAATGCTTTAATCAGTATCTCTTTCGTATTTTGAGGATTAAAAATCTGAGCCTGACCTGTCTGCTGCCTGCCTGCGCGTTGCATACAGATTTTAAAATGGCAGGAAAAACAAAAGGCTAAGAGCCGGCCTCCGGGCTGCACTTGGTAAAGTCTATCTCTTTGCCGCACTCACTGCAAAGATGCACCTTGTCAAATTCATCTGAGAAAATTTCTTTTTCCTTACCGCAATCGGGACATTTACATTTAAAGGACTTAAGATTCCTGAACTGTTCAAAACCAGGACAATGTTGTGGTGTTATCGGCATTTTGGCCTCCTTTGTTAAGATATTTATTGTTTATTGCTGCACTGTGACATTAGTGTTCGGTCAAACGTAATGCACCGCATTGATGAGTCTGCTGATTGGTTTTTAATCATATTGGATTTTCAGAATTTGTTCCAGCCAAGACACCTGCTCTTTTTGCAAGTTCCCTGTCAATCAGAAACATCCCTCCCCCGGTATCTTTTAACAGTTTCAACTTTTCAAGTACACTCCCTACATTTTCTTCTTCCTCGATCTGTTCAGTCACAAACCATTGAAGAAAAATATTGGTCGCATGGTCCTGTTCCGCAAGGGCTGTTTCAACCAGATTGTTAATAAGAACAGTTACTTTCTGTTCATGTTTTAAGGTGTCTTCAAAAACTTCAACAGAAGAATTCCAGAGAGTTGGAGGTGCCTCGATTTGAGTTAAAATTACTTTGCCGCCACGCTGGTTAATGAAATCATAAAATTTCATTGCATGGGTTAATTCTTCCTGGGCCTGAACATACATCCAATTTGCAAATCCATCCAATTTAATGGACTTAAAATAAGAGGTCATGGATA
>QNDG01000456.1 GCA_003645915.1 Candidatus Zhuqueibacterota bacterium
GCAGCACAGGTATTACTGATTCTTCAAAAATATACAGCAGACTTTTTATGCACAAACAAACCCCTTTTATTCAGGTTGTACTAATAAGAGGAAATGAATTTAAAGAGGTCTATTACAGAGTACCGGAATATGTTCTTAAAACAAGGGACGAGCTGACAAAAACAATTGAAATACAGAGCACTCTTTCATTCTTTAAAAAATCAATTCTTGAAAAAAATGTTATCTGGAGCTTAGCTGTTCTGGTTTTCGGGCTGCTGATTTTTTTGTCTTTTTACGCAGCAAGAAAAATTGCAGATCAGATAAGCCGTCCTGTTAATGCTCTTGTTACAGGTATGGAAAAAGTAAAGGACGGGGACCTGTCTTATTCGGTAAAGATCAATACAAAAGATGAGTTTCGGTTTTTAAGTGATTCCTTTAACTCTATGATTAAGGATCTGAAATTAAGCAGAGAAAAGTTAAAGGAGGCAGAGCGGGTTGCAGCATGGCAGCAGGTTGCCAGAGCTATCTCTCATGAGATTAAGAACAGTCTTACACCGGTTATGCTTTCAATAAAACGAATTAAAAATTATTTTGACGATAAAAACATGCCGGAAAATGTTAAAGAGAGTTTTTATGCAGTTGAGGATGAGCTGAGATCATTAAGCGGGATTTCCGCAGAATTTTCAGACTTTGCAAGACTGCCGAAGCCGGATAAAAATGATCTTGATATTAATGAAATTGTATCTTCTGTAGTTATGTTTATGCAGCCTGTTGCAGATAAAATAGAACTATCAGGTTCGTATGATGCTCAGTTACCACGGATTTATGCTGACAGAGATCAGATTAAAAGAGTTCTGATTAACCTGATAAAAAACAGCATTGAAGCATGCAGGCCGGGTGATAAAATAGTAGTTAAAACCGATGTATCCGATAAAGCTCCTTTTTCTGTAAAACTGACAATAAAGGATACAGGCACAGGCATGGATCAGGAAACAGTTAAAAGAGTGTTTGAACCTGATTTTACAACAAAGAAAAAAGGTACTGGCCTGGGGCTTGTAATTGTCCGAAAGATTATCAGTGATCACGAAGGAAAGATAGAAGTAAGAAGTAAGACCGGTGAAGGTACCGTTTTTACAGTATATTTGTAACTTTTATGATTCCCCTGGCCTCTGAGCCTGTAATCCAGGAGATGATTTTGCAGTGCTGTTTGTGCAGGGGAAATGCAGGAACCGCACCCGAGTTAACTGGGGTGGTTTTATAACATCCCACTTGACAATAAATATAAATCTTGCTATACTTTATGGCTGATAAATCTTTTGAAATATAAAGATGAAGTGCAGTTATTTAAAGGGCGCTTAAAGAGCTTTGAATTACACTAATTTTAAACTCATAAGGATTGTTTAATGTATCATATTTTTTATGAAACGCGTTTTGCAGCAGCGCATCATCTGCAGGGATACAACGGGATGTGCAGTGAACTGCATGGTCATACATGGAAAGTACGGGTGGAAATTAAAGCCGATCAAAAGGATGAGATAGGCATATCATTTGATTTTAAAAAATTAAAGAGTATTACAGGTAAGGTGATTGACAGGCTTGATCATCATTACATAAATGAGGTGCCGCCGTTTGATAAAAAAAATCCTACGGCAGAAAATCTGGCGGAATATTTTTTTCATGAGGTCGGAATCCTGCTTCCTAAGACCGTTGCAATGTCTAAAGTAATTGTGTGGGAATCGGAAAGCTACGGTGTGAGTTTTGAGGGTTAGATATGCTGAAGGTTTCTGAAATTTTTTATTCAATTCAGGGAGAATCTTCTCTTCAGGGCTACCCGTCGGTTTTTATAAGGCTTGCAGGGTGTAATTTAAACTGCAGCTTTTGTGATACAGAATATGCTAAGACAGGAGGATCTCCTTTTTCTGTTGATGAGATTGTTGAACAGGTAAAGAAATTTCCCTGCACCAGAGTCACAATTACAGGGGGTGAACCTCTTATGCAAAAAGAGACCGTAGAACTGGCCCGAAAATTGTTGTCAGAATCATTTGATGTGCAGGTAGAAACCAACGGAAGTTTTGACATAAATGTTTTACCTGAAGGTGTAAGGTGTATTCTTGATATTAAAACGCCTGGGAGCAGAGAGAGCAGTAAAAACGACTGGCTTAATATTGACAGATTAACAAAAGGTGATGAAGTGAAGTTTGTTCTTACATCACCTGATGATTATGAATGGGCGAAAAACAGAGTTAAGGAGTATGCGCTTACAGACAGATTTACCGTGCTTTTTTCACCTGTCAGCAGCATGCTGGCTCCTTCTGTTCTTGCAGAGAGTATTTTAAAGGACAGCCTGAATGTGAAACTACATCTGCAGATTCATAAAATAATCTGGCCGGACAGAGAGAGGGGAGTGTGATAATGTCAGAAAGTTCCCCCAAAGCTGTTGTACTTTTAAGCGGAGGAATTGATTCCAGCACAACTCTTGCAATTGCAAAGTCCATGGGTTTTGTGTGCTATGCATTAAGTTTCAGATACGGACAGAATAATGCTGTTGAACTGGAATCAGCCGGGAAAATTGCAGCTCAGCTTGGTGTGGGAAAACACGTTGTTCTTGATATTGATCTTTCAATCTTTGGAGGTTCTGCGCTTACAGGTTCGGGACAAATACCAAAGGACAGAACAGATGAGCAGATATCAAGCGGAGACATTCCTGCAAGTTATGTACCTGCAAGAAATACTGTTTTTCTTTCTCTTGGTCTTGCATGGGCAGAATCCATTGGGGCGCATGATATTTTTATCGGAGTAAATGCTCTGGAC
>QNDG01000457.1 GCA_003645915.1 Candidatus Zhuqueibacterota bacterium
CAAACACTGTTTATTCTTTGGGTTGCGGATATGTGTGAATATCTCCTCTGTAGTTCTCCACAGTAACCTCCCAGCTGATAAATTTTTTATATAATCCGGAATAACCGGTACTTTTCCTCCTCCTCCGGGAAGATCAATAACAAAATAGGGATTTGCCAGTCCGGAAACAAATCCCCGCATTTTTTTCATTATTTCAATACCTTTTTCAACTCTGGTTCTGAAATGATCCGTTCCCTTTACGAGATCCGCTTGTAAGATGTAATAGGGTCTTACTCTGAGCTTTAAAAGTTCCCTCATCAGTTTTATAATAATTTCCGCAGTATCATTTATTGACCTTAAAAGAACTGTCTGTGAACCAAGAACAATTCCGTTATCAACCAACAGACTTATAGCAGCTCTTGACTCTGCTGAAATTTCATCCGGATGATTTATATTGAAATTAATAAAAACCGGGTTGTATTTTTTAATTATACGGACTAAAGAAGGAGTAATCCGCATTGGCAGTGCAGTTATGGTTCTGGTCCCTATCCTGATTATTTCCACATGCGGAATATTTCTGATTTCACTCAGAATAAATTCAAGATGATCATCCTGAAGCAAAAGAGGATCGCCTCCGGAAAGCAGGACATCTCTGATGTTCACATTATTACGGATATAATCAATACCCTGCATAAGCTGTTCTTTTGTAAGGCCTCTCCATTTGCCTGCTTTCCTTTTTCTTGTACAAAATCTGCATATTGAGGGGCAAACATTTGATACAAGAAAAAGTACTCTGTCAGGATATCTGTGGGTTATTCCCGGTACAGGGCTGTCTCTCTCTTCTGCGAGAGGATCTTCCATTCCGATTTTATCGTCAAGCTCTCTTATGTCAGGTATATATTGTTTGGATATAGAACCGCCTTTTTCTTTTATCAATTGAAGAACATAGGGGTTAATCTGCATAGGATAGGTTACAGAAGTTTTTTTTACATCATTTACATTAACAGCAACATATTTTTGAAGCTCTTCAGCAGACACAATACTCTGTGATAAAACCTTTTTCCACGATATATTCACTTTTGAATCCATATATAAACAGTATCTGGAAGGATTAATACGTTTGATTTTTTTGACTATAAATTACGAAATCTTTCTTTTTCAACTTCTTTTAAATCACCCTGCGCCAGCTTTGAAAGCTGTCTCTGCAAACGCTGGGCCTTTGCCAAAGCTTCAAGAAGCTGATCTTCTGTATATTCGTCATTGGGGGGCCGCATTTCCCACGCTTTTTTTAAAGTTTCAAAGGTCTGATTAGCCTTATCAAGTAAAAAATCTATAACCTCTTTTTTAGTGGGAGTTCTGCTTTTAAGCATTACCCTTGGACCAATTGTTATCCCGTTTTCTTCAAGAAGAAAAAGAGATGCAGGTGTATAATTTATTTTTTCTTTTTCAAGGCTGCTTGAAAAAATCCTGAATCTCTCATCATGCCTGAGAATTTCCGTTAACTGTTCGTCGGAAAGAACTTTTTCCGGAAAGTTCTTTTTAAGCTCACGGTTAAGCACTGTCACAGGAACCAGAAAAAATTCCGCATTCTGTAAAATCTCTTCAGCTTTATTTAAAAATTCCGACATAAATTTCTCTTGCTAAGGGATTAATAAATCTGTTCAAAAGAAGATACCAGTACCTTGCCACCTGCCTGCTTTATCAGGTCAAAAGCACGCTTTGCCTTCTCTTCGTTTTTTATCAGTTCTGTTATTTGTTCTAAGTTCTTTTCCGTTAAAAAAATCTGATAAAACTTACTCTCTTCATTTGTATCTCTGAAAAGAGATACTACAACCTCGTTTTTGTCCCAGAACTCCTTAAGTTCCTCTGACTCAGTAATATAATCTTCTTCCTGGTTCCTGTCAATCCAAAAAGTAAACGTAATAAGATTCATATGCAAAATCCTGTGATTTCAGGCAATAGCATTTTTTATTGCCTCTGCTGTCTGATGAAGAAGCTTTCCAAGATCCGTAACCCCATGTCCTGTTCCCTGCATCATATTTTCTGGTCCGCCTCCCCTTCCTTTGATTTTTTCCATAAGATGATTAAAATGTTTCTTTATATCAATATCCACATTATCCGATTTGCCGATTAACACTCCGGAAGAATCCTGATCACTGGTTCCGGAAACAATTACAACATTACCTTTTGCCACAAGATTCTGAACGCTCTTTCTTAAAGAGCTTATTGAAATATTCTCATTAAATATTTCAAAAACCTGTTTTTTGCCATCAACTGATAACTGCGAAACAATATCATTTTCAATAAATCTTAAAAGGCTCTCTTCTGTCTGTCTTAATCTGCGTTTAAATGCTTTGTTGTTTTGTTCAAGGCTCAGAACCTTTGTTACAAGATCATTGTATCCTGTATTAAGATTGTTGGAAATATCCTGTACAATGCCGGCCACGTGATTAAAGTATCTCAGTGCCCTTGATCCGCTTAAAAAGTAAATTCTTGTACCGCTTTTATATTTCTCGGCTTTCAATATCTTTACAACTCCGATTTCTCCTGTTGTCCGGACATGAGTACCGCAGCATGCAATCATATCAAAATCTTCTATTTCCACTATTCGGAGGATCTCATCATCTACTGCCGGAGGTTTACGCAATGGAAGAGAGACTGCCCGCTCCCTGCTCTTTTCAAGAATGTTTACTTTTTTATTATTAAAAACAACACTGCTTGCTAAAGTTTCAACTTCGGAAAGTTTCTCTCTGTCAGTTATTGATTTATCAATGTCAATTGTTACATATTCTCTGCCGA
>QNDG01000458.1 GCA_003645915.1 Candidatus Zhuqueibacterota bacterium
ACTTCGTTTAACGAACCTGCTTCAAACATTAACCCCTGCCTGTCTATCAGTTGAAGCACAGATTTTGAAGGATTGGCTTTTATTGCGAACCTTACAGTCAAGCCAAAAGCATTTGGCATTCTTTTTAATTCACGGCATTTTTTTTCAATCATACTTCCATCGTAAAGATAAAACGGTGTACTGCATATTTTAACCGCCTCTTTTATTGTAGCGCTAGTTATTGTTCCGGGAGGGTAGAGAATTTCGGACGTATTATCAAAATTATTAGTGTTTTCCGAATACACAAATTACTCCGTTAATTAACATGAACAAACATTTTTCTGTTAAAGTTTCTTTCAAAAAAGTATTGATGCAGGGTTGTAACCACTTTTTTTATATCACAATTATCAACAACAAAACTAATATTAATTTCCGAGGAGCCCTGACTTACCATGTGTATTGGTACATCATCAAGTAGTCCGAATATTTTGCCCATTATTGCATGATCGGATTTTAAAGTGTCTCCTACAATACAAACAATTGCTTTTGATTTTTCAATATTAACTCTTGCAAATTTTTCCAGATCATTTTTAATTTTTTTTATGTTATCCGTGCAGTCAACAGTTATTGATACACTTACTTCAGACGTTGTAACCAAATCAACGGGTGTTTTGTATTTTTTGAAAATATTAAAAATTTCCGCCATAAATCCGTATGCCATTAACATTCTTGTTGATGTAACTGTAATGACTGTCACATCTTCTTTATAAGCAATAGATTTTACAAGACCTGCTTCCGAATGAGGGCTGCCTGAGATGATTGTTCCTTCTTGTTCCGGATGTATGGAATTGAGAACTTCAACAGGGATGTCTTTTTCTATTGCGGGAAGCAGAGTTGCAGGGTGAAGAACTTTTGCTCCGAAATAAGCAAGCTCAGAAGCCTCGCTGAAACTCATGTGTTTTATACTTTTTGCCTGTGGTACCACTGACGGATCTGCAGTGAGTACTCCGTGTACATCGGACCAGATTTCGACTTTTTCCGCATTAATCAGAGAACCGATTATTGTTGCCGAATAGTCCGAACCTCCTCTGCCAAGTGTAGTTGTATTGCCGTTTTTATCCGCGCCTACAAATCCCTGCAGAACAGGGATATATCCGTTTTTTAATACAGGGATCAGATTCTTTTGTATATTTTCAGCAGATTTTTCAAAATCAGGTGCTGCATTTGAAAAAGTACTGTTTGTTGCGATAAGATTGCGGGCATCAGTCATGACTGAAGATACGCCATTCTTTCTAAGGTTTGCTGCAATCATGTTAGCTGAAAGATATTCGCCAATGCTTACAATGCTGTCATACAGTTCAGTAGATTTATCTTTTTTGTCAGTTAAATTTAATCTGAGAGTCTCAATTGCTTTTGAAAGTGATTCCTCCCATTTATTATCACAAATTCCAAGGTCATCCGCTGTAATACGGTGCAGTTCTTTTAATTTTAAAATTCCTTCATTAGCGGGAATTTCGCCTTGGAATAAGGAGATTAAATAGTTGGTTATTCCGCTCATGGCTGATACAACAACAACAGGTGTTTGATTTTTTCGTGACAGGATAATTCCGGTTACCCTTCGGATTGCTTCGGGATTTTTTACAGATGTACCTCCGAATTTCATTACTACCACAACTGGTTTCCTCCAAAATTAAAAAAGCTGATTGAATCCGTGGATGTATTCAATCAGCCCTGAGTTGTAACTTTTTTAAACAGGTATGATTAAATAGCGCTCCACGGAAATTACCGTGACAGACCGGCTGTTATTCACAAGTCGGGCCGATAATCGGATCAGCGGAAAATCCGGCTATCTCGGCCTGGTCCCCTTTCTCTTCCGGTTTAGCAGCCTCCGCAGGCCTGACCGGAACGTACTGATGAAACAGGCGCCTCTATTTAATCGAATTTGGTAATTATAAAAAATTAAATTCTATAAAGCAAGTAAAAATTTGATTTTTGTTAATTTTTTTTTAGTTATGCCATTATATTGATTTAAAAGGCATTTTTCAAAGAATGTCATGTTGTGCCTATCTTTAAATTACGATAAATCAAGTTTGAAAATGATTGATGATAACTTAACGCAAGATTTTATATTTGATTTATAGAATATAATAAAATAATTAAATTAATGGAAATGTAAAAAAATTTTATAATTTATTCTTGAAAAAAATAAGTAAGTATAATCCTCATGTCCTTTCTAAAATGCAGGCAATTACTCATGATTTTTATCTCTGTCGGATTATTAAATATTATCAAGCTAATAATTTTATTTTATATCCCGATATTAATTAATAAGGCAAGTATCAA
Source organism: Candidatus Zhuqueibacterota bacterium (assembly GCA_003645915.1). Lineage (GTDB taxonomy): Bacteria > Zhuqueibacterota > QNDG01 > QNDG01 > QNDG01 > QNDG01. The sequence goes on from QNDG01000458.1 coordinate 2,323, forward strand.
AGTTCCCTGAGTTTAATTAATTACAGGAGGTGGATATGAAAAAGGTAGTTATAACAGCAGTTGTTGTTATGATGGTACTGAGTATTATCCCTGGAAAGTCTTTTGCGGCAGGAAACAAGCTTGAAAGGTGGTACACTTACTGGGGTGCGGGTTATGTAAATATTAAATATCCCGCAGACTTAGATAATCTTTTGGAGTGGGTTGAGAGACAGCCAGGAGTAAGCCATTTAAGTTTATGTTTTGATGGATTCGGATTTTATTTTCCACGGGGTAGAAAAACAATTATGGGTTTTGTTATTAATGCCTGGGGAGACAGGTATGAAGTGATGAACGAAAGTATGCAGCTTAATGGATATCTTTTTTCTTTGAGTTTTATGCATTTTCTGAACCGTAAAATCGGACAGGGGTTCTTTTTCCGTGCAGATGCAGGTGCGGCAAAATTTTCAATTGTTGC
>QNDG01000459.1 GCA_003645915.1 Candidatus Zhuqueibacterota bacterium
AGCATGGAGAGCTTTCTGATTTAGAACAGGAATTTTTTGAATATGCATCAGAAGATTTTGGTTCCAGAGAAGATTTTGGAAAATTATTTCTTTATCAACCCCCAGAAGCTTTGACACCCTCACGATATGAGATGGAATTATATGATCGTCAAGCTACACTGGCTGAAGAGGGTAAAAATCTTGATTTCTCTATAATTGATTATGTTGGTTTAATGGTGCAAGATAAAAATGAACGGTACGGAGATTTTAATATTGATTTAAATAATATAATAAAAAAGTTAAAAAATCTGGCCATACAATTTAATGAGGGTCAGGGATTGAGAGTAATAACGCCTTTTCAGGTTAATAGAGAAGGCTGGAAAGATGCTATTAAAAATGATGGAATATATAAATTAACAGCTCTTTCTAATGCAAATGAATCGGAGCGTGCAGCAGATCAGATTATTACCTTATTCATGAATGATGAAATGAAAAAGAGTGGAATGATTAAAATTGGATGTTTAAAGCATAGAAATGGGGCAATTTTTTATCCCTTTGAAGCTCATATAGATTTTGTTTCAAGAAAAATACGGGATTTTACTCAAAAAAGGTCTTTAATAGATGAGGGAATGGATATTGTGGACATAGCAAATATGGATGAAATAAGTAGTGAAATCCCTCTGGATTAAATATGAAAGATCCACAGAAATTAAAAGAACTTATTTTAGAAAAGATTGATTTTACTCAGGTATTACTTGATTATAATGTCAATTTTGTATATGATCCCAGAAGAGTAGATGAAACACAATTACATTGCCCTTTTCATGGTACTGATATAAAACCTTCAGCCAGGTTTTATAAATCTACGCAATCTTTATTTTGCTGGGTATGTAGAAAACGTTGGGATGTTATAGCATTTATTATGGATAAAGAGAATATGTTTTTTCTCCAAGCTATAAGATTTTTAATCAAAAAATATAAAATAGATATCTCATTTATAGCTGATAGTCCAGAATTTGTTATGTCAAAATCAATTCCTTCAACTATTGATAATTATGAAAAATTTATTTCAGGAAATCAGTCAAATATAGATTTGAAAATAATTGGAAAGAAAATTAAATCATTTAAAAGAAAAATATCATTTAAAAAATATAATGCTTTATCCACAGCTTATCACATGTTGGATTATATGTTTTTTAAAGGAAATGACATTTCATCTGATTTAATAAAACTGAAAAATAAAATAAAAGGAATTAAAAATGGCAATTGTTAATATTGGCTTTTCAGAATTTTTAGAAGATAATATTAAAGAAATTACAGATAAATATGATTGGATGAAAACACGAACCTTTAAGCTCTGTAAAACTATTGAAGAATTTAAAGAATTTATTGATAAAGCTATTGAATTTGGTCATTGCGTATTGGATTTGGAAACTAATGGTCTAAGTACAAGAATAAAAAAAGTTGATAATAAAATAGTTTCTGTTACAACAATTGTTGGGTTTTGCCTATGCTATGATACTACATTTGCTATATATGTCCCGATAAATCATTTAGAAGACGCTGAATATAATTTGCCCGAAAAAAAAACTTTAGATGAAATCAAACGGTTGTGCACTAATTGTAAAGTAATTTTTCATAATGCCAAATATGATGTTGCTCTTCTCAAAAATTATGGTATAATAATTTCTGACTATAAAATGTTTGAAGATACTATTATTTTAGGCCGGTTATATGATGCCGGTACAAAAGAGACCGGATTAAAAAAGTTATCCGAGAAATTATTAAATCAACCTATGCTTGAATTAAAAGAAGTAACGGGAGGTGAAAACAGGTTCGATTTAATAAGTCCGAATGTAGGGTACATTTATGGAGGATCTGATGCCATATGTACCTTTGATTTATATAAATTCTTTGAAAAACAGGATATAATAAAACAACAGGAATTTATTTATAATCTTGAAAAGCGAATTGTATTTGTCGTTATAGAAATGGAATCTCATCTTATTAAAATTAATATTCCCTATTTATTAGAAATCAGAAAAAAAGCAGAAGAGCGTATAGAGAAACTTACAAAAGAAATATATGAATTGGTAAATCATGAATTTAATATTGATAGTCCACTTCAGTTAGGTAAGATTTTATTTGATGAACTTGAATATGAATATCCTCAAAAAAGAAAAACCACTACAGGTCAGTATATTACTGATGATAAAACTATGAAAAAGATAGCGGAAAAATACCCCCTAGTGCAGAAAATTTTAGAGTACCGGAATTTAAAAAAACTTACAGGGACTTATATCAAAAAATTATTATTAAATACTGATAAAGAGGGTTTTGTAAAGTTGAGTTTTAATCAGGTAGGTACTGATACAGGTAGATTTTCATCTCCAGGAGGAGCCGGTTTAGAAATTGATGGATATTCAGGAGTTAATTTTCAGTCCATGCCTAAAAAACCGGATAAAAAAAATCCGGAATTAGATTTAAGAAAGGCCTTTACTGTCAGGGACCCGAGCAAAACTATGGTAGCGATTGATTATGAAAATGAGGAAATGCGCGTTGCCACAAATTTATCGAATGAAACTGTATGGATTGATGCCATAAAAAAGGGGGTTGATTTCACAATTTATAAAAAGACACCAGATGGTCTTCAAAATGAAATAACTCTTTTTGCTTTATGGGGCAAGTTAATACAAGAAGGATTACAATCAGAAAATAAGGATATTATAATACTTGCAAAGCAATTAAAATCAAAAGTTGTGAATATTCAATTAAGAGAATTTCCA
>QNDG01000460.1 GCA_003645915.1 Candidatus Zhuqueibacterota bacterium
AAATAATTTTTTAAAAAATCTTTTCATATTTCTATTCCGCCGGTAATTTGACTTTTCTTGCAAGATTATCCTTTAACAGAATGTTACCAGTCCTTTACCACTCTTACTCTTCCTGCCCTTGCAGTGTTTTTCTTTTTAAGCTTTTTCTGATTTTCTTTTAATGCATTTAAAAGCTGTTCTGCCTCTTTTTTAGACAATTTTCTTTTCTGACCATTCTGAGAATTCTTTTGCTGCTCCTGCTGTTTCTGCTTTTCCTGATTCTTTTTTTTCTGCTGATCCTTTTTATCCTGCTGTTTCTGCTGGTGTTGCTGCTGCTGTTTGTTCTGCTGATTAGGACTGCTCTTCTGTTTTTTTGCATTCTCTTTCAGTTTTTTCCTGACAAATTCCAGGTTGTACTTTGCATCCTGATCATCAGGGTTCAGTTTTAACGCTTCCTTGTATGCATTAATGCTTTCCTGTAGTTTATTGTTTCTATAATAAGTATTACCAAGATTATAATATGCTTTTGCCTGAAGTACGGGATCATCCGAAGACAATGTTTTATTATAACTTTCAAGCGCTTTATCATACTTTTTCATTTTGTACAGAACATTCCCGATATCAAACTGCACTTCTTTTGATGAAGGCCTGTCAAGAAGAGCATCCTGATACTTATTTAATGCAGTATCGTATTTTTTTTCTGAAAAATATTGATTTCCCTGCTTTACCTTTTTCCGCGGATTCTGACACAATCCCTGGGTTGTGAAAAACAGTGCTATTGTAAAAATCGCTGAAATTATAAATATTTTATTCTTTAACTGCATATTCCTGCAAATTCCTTAATTTGTCCTAAAATCTTCCTTTCCACTCACCCTTTGCTTTTCTTCTTTCCGGAAGTACAAATTCAATTATCAATAAAAACAGTGCTGTAAAAACAAACAACTGGAATCTGTCTTCAAACTGAGTGTACTGTTTTGAAGCAAGAGATTTCTTTTCCATTTTAAGTATATCCCTGTAGATCTTACTCAGCTCTACTTCTCCGGGAGTGCCTCTGTAATACTTTCCTCCGGTTTCAAGGGCAATTTTCTGAAGACTTGCTTCATCCAACTTGGTCATAACAACCTGGCCGTTCTTATCTTTTTTAAAGCCTTTTCTGTTGCCGTTTTCATCATATACCGGTATTGGTACACCCTGCCTTGATCCAAGGCCTACAGTGTAAATCACAACACCTTGTTTTGCAGCCTCTTTAGCTGCTTCAACCGGTTTGCCTTCATGATCCTCTCCGTCCGTAATCAGGATCAAGACCTTGTGCTTCCGTTCCTTTTCATCAAAACATGTAACTGCTTTGTTTATTGCTTCTGCTATAGCTGTTCCCGGAACCGGAATAATTCCCGGATCAACAGCATTTAAAAACATTTTTACTGCGCTGTAATCCAGGGCTAAAGGGCACTGAACAAAAGCTCTTCCGGAAAAGGCTATTAATCCTACCCTGTCACCCTTTAACATGTCAATAATGGAGGCAATTTCATGTTTTGCCTTTTCCAGCCGGTTCGGTGTTATATCCTCTGCTGTCATGGAAAGTGACACATCAAGAGCAATAACAATATCCTGTCCTTCTCTCTTTACCATTTTAAGTTTTGTTCCGTACTGGGGTCTTGCAAGCCCCAGAATCAGAAAAAACAGTGCTGCAATAAAAATGACCCTTTTCCAGGCTCTTGCTCTGGTGTTTACAGAATCTGTTAGTTTTTGCACCAAATCCGGACTACCAAAAACAGACAGTGCTCTTTTTCGTTTTTTTGCAGCATATGCAAACAAACCTATCATCAGAGGGATTAAAAACAATAAATAAAGCATGTATTTAAAAGCAAATCTGAACATACCCCTACCTATGGAACAATTAAAAATTTTGTACTTTCAAAGACTGCAGCTCCTGCAAGAAGTACCAGTGCTGCACCTGCCAGATAATAGAAAAGTTCCGAGTATCTTGTGTACTCTTTAACTTCTATTTTTGTTTTCTCCATCTTGTCAATCTCTTTGTATATCTCCTTTAACTGCTCTGCATTTGTCGCCCTGAAATATGACGCTTCTGTAATGTCTGCAATTTTTTGCAGAGTGGATTCATCAATATCAACCTTCATTGGTACATATCGCCTGCCGAAAACAGGGTCATCAACAGGATAAAGAGCAGTACCTCTTGTACCAGCTCCTATAGTGTATATTTTAATTCCAAAGGCACGGGCTGCTTCTGCAGCAGTTAACGGATCTATTTCTCCCCTGTTGTTTCCTCCGTCAGTCAGCAGAATTATAACTTTGGATTTTGCCTGACTTGTTCTTAATCTGTTAATTGCTGCGGCAAGCCCCATTCCTATTGCTGTTCCGTCATCTATTATTCCGGTCTTAACATTGTCAAGAAAAGTTAAAAGAACAGAATAATCAATTGTTAAAGGACACTGGGTATAGCCTTCTGCTGCAAAAACAACAAGACCTATTCTGTCATGCTTTCTTCCCTTTATAAATTCTGCAGCAACCTGTTTTGCAGCTTCAATCCTGTTGGGTTTAATATCCTCTGCAAGCATGGAACTGGAAACATCCAGAGTAAGCACAATATCAATACCCTGTGTGGTTACCTGTTCCCCCTTTACTCCTGACTGAGGTCTGGCAACAGCAATAATCAGCAGTGCCGCGGCAAAAATTCTTATACCTGCAAAAATTTCCTTAACCGGAAGATTTCTTTTATACTCCGTTTTTTTTGCAGTATTAAGATTGGAAAATCTTAAAGAT
>QNDG01000461.1 GCA_003645915.1 Candidatus Zhuqueibacterota bacterium
GTAACATGCTCATCATCGCAAATTTCTAGCTCAAAATCAATTCCATAATCATTATTAGTTAAATTTCGGAATATCCCTAATTTTCTTAAATAATAAAGAAGAATTGCGTATGACTCTGACTCAATACTATGCTGTCTTACATATTTAGGAAAATCCATAAACGCCCCATTAATATATTAAAATTTTTTGTATAGACACCTACAAGCAATAATGAAATTATTATCAGGATTTCTTTTAATTTGCTAACTAAACCAATATTATACAGCTATGTGTATAACCCAACCCATCCTTACAGATTCTGACCTTTTAAAACAATATCAATTTTTTGCCCTTCTGAAACTGTTTCATCAAAAATAATATTCCCGTATTCTTTGACTTTAATATGTATTTTATCCCCTTTTCTTTTAATCAACACATCAAAATCGGAATTCAATGCTCTTATGTGTTCAAGCCTGTACTGATCCCACTCCGAAGGAAGTCTTGGTATCATGTAAAAAGATTTGAATCCTGTAGGTACAATCCCGAGAAGCCCTTCTGTAAATATCCTGCAAAAAAGTGCACTTTCTGCGGAAAGATGAGCCATGTTGCCCTCAGGCCATGCTTCAACTACATACGGTACATGAAAACCAAGAAGCCTTACCCTGGAATATGATTTTAATTTTTCAAGAGCTCTGTCTTTTGCTCCGGCTTTAAAAGCTCCTCTGAATGCATACAAAGTACCTCTGTCCCAGAAAAGGTCAGGCTCCTTCAGATTCGGATTGAACTCAACTTTGATTCCGTTGGGAGTCCACAGTTTTGTAAAAAGAGCTTCCAGAGTTCCCTCTTTTCTGTTGTTGATCCCCATTACAAGAGGAAGACATATCCAGTGCCGCAGATATTGATGCCCCTTAAAATATCTGTAGGTTTTAAGCCCCTCAATATCTGCACCAAAATAGTTCTCAATGGCATTTTTCAGATCTTCAGCCTGATTTATCAACTTATTAACAACATCGTCTCCTTTGTTAAGAGCGTGTGCAAGATTTGCCGAATTAACAAGTGCGCCGTAATAAAGACTGGATGTGGCAAGATTTGCTCCTCCTGTGGATATTCTTCCTTCCATTTCGTCTGTATCAGAATTTATAACACCCTGTTCATTCTTCCTGGAATCACAGTAATCAAGGCTCCATTTAATCAAAGGCCATAAATCCTCTGCAATTTTAACATCGCCTTTTGCAAGGGCAAACTGGCTTGCGCCAAATGCAATCATTGCCGCATCTCCTCTGTCAGCGCCGCAGCAGGTAAGATCTCCTTCCATTTCAAATGATGACCAGAAATGCCCTCCTTTGGAAGGAATATTTCTTTTGAACATCAGATAAGCATTAAGCGCTGCAGTATTCCCTTTTTTATATCCGAGATACGGGAAAAAAGGCCCTGAGTATTCACACTGATCATTTGCCCAGACTCCTGCATAATATCTTCCTCCGCCCGGAGAGTGAACAAGTCCCATCTTGGTTTTGTAGATACTTTCCGCTGCTCTGATTTTGGAAAAATAAAAAAGCGTGTTCAATACCGGATCAGGAGTTATTAAAACCAGATTTTCATGTATATCATTTAAAAAATTCTGCCTCTCTTTTTCAGCTCCGTAAAAAGTCTGTTTTATTTCCGGCTCATTATTCAGATATGCAGAAAAATATATGCCGAATTCATATTTCCTGCCCGGTTTTAAAGTGATTTTGTCTTTGGCATCAGAATAAATTTTAATGCGGTAATTACCCTTTATGCCTTCCTGGCTTTTAATCAGCTCTGTTTTTCCTATGCTTATATTCTTTGGTTTATCCGATACATTTTTAATTTCCCATTTTTCTACAAAAAGCCGTTCTGTCATTGAAGGTAAAAAAGTCCTGACTATTTTTAATCCTCCATACTCTTTGTGGAAAAATCTGAGTACTCCTTCAATGCGCACAGAATCAACCTGTCCCGGTTCCAATCTTTTTTGATCAGACACAATAACAGGCAGGATATCATCACTGTATCTGCCTCTGAGATATGCTCTGTACTTCTTCCATTTTGAGTCATACGGTTTGATAAAAATACGTAGCTGCGGAAAAATTACATCCCTTGTTATCCTGACTTTTTTAGTATTATCAATTTCATATTTTATAATTGCAGCCACATTCTCACCACTCATTTCAATGTTATCATCATGGGGCAGGTTTTGTTCCTGGCTCACATTCCAGACAATTGCGTCTTGGTTTCTTATCTGCCAGAAAATTCTGCTTGTAAGATCCTCCTGCTGTGCTCCTGCAACCGTTTGAGAAACAAAAAAATAAAAAAATATCGGGAGAAAAACTGTTTTTTTCATATCTACCTCTTAATCAAATTATTAAACTATTTTGGTTCTTCAGAGAAAGAGTCGGCAATTTTTTATGTTTGTAAACAAATTTAATATTAATCAACTTTATTTCCTCTCAAGTAGTGAATTCATATATGCATTCACTGCATTAACATCCTGTTTTAACCATATCTATTCCACCCTGTTCACAAACCCGTCATTTCGATTCCGCGCCAGCGGAAGATAAATCTTATTATTTCTCGCAACGCCCGCAACGAACGCAAAGAAAAGACAAGGATAAAGGCAATCCCGATTATCTTTAAGAAAAACTATAATAATAAGAATCGGGATGATAGTCAGAATCGGGATTTTGATATAAAAAGAAAACACGCTCCTCTTAACCCAACTTTAACATATAAAACACACACTCAGCTATCTATTAA
>QNDG01000462.1 GCA_003645915.1 Candidatus Zhuqueibacterota bacterium
ATTGAGCATTTAGAATAATTGGGAATAACATCAAAAAGATAAAAAATAAACTTGATTTAATTTTCATTCTTTTCACCCCCTTCATAAATTAAGATTTTAAGATCAGCATATTCATGCCCCCATAATCCATCAGCCCCTTTCGTAATAATAGGGACATGAGACCTCAGAGGTTTTAATAAAAATCAGACAAAATTATTCTGAAATAAAAATCTGCGGATTTTTGTCTGTTAATATTTCATACCTGAAATTTCCGCCGCAGAATTGTTTAATAAGATCAATTACCTCAAGACATATCTGTTCAACTTCCTGAATTGTAACAGGAGCAAGTCCGTCCACATTAAACTCAATGTTTTTTGTGGAAGGTGTAATAATTGTATGTTCCGCCTGTCTCCATGTCCATCTTCTTGTCAGAACCGTATCCCCTTCAGTGAAAATAACTTCTCCGGGTTCGGGATTTTCGCTTTGTTCCGAACCAAAGGGGATAAATATTTCATTTCCTTTGGCAAAACGTAAAGAAAGGTCGTTTTTAACAAAATCAATTGAATGCCCGCCTGCAGGAACAAGGTACCGGAGTGATATTATGTTCCCGATATCAACAAGTCTGCTTATTGAAGGAAGTTCATTATTTTTAAGAACACGTCTTGCCATTGCTTCCATTGAAGGACGGAATTTTGAAGGCTTTGCTCCGAAACTGCGGTAAGCTTCGCGCCATGAGTTTATTTTCTCATTGTCAAGGATTGTTACAATGTTTATGCGTTTCCGGAGAGATTCTTCTTCAGATCTTAACATTTGAACAAGATCAGGAGGAGAGTCTCCGTTTTTAACATCGTATGCCAGTACAACGCCGCGGCAATATCCGGTGAATATTGAAAAAATATCATCGGAAATTCTGTAAAATATTTTTCTGTTGTTCATTCTTTTATCTCCTGAATCATCAGTATTATTTTTCTCAGATGCACAGAAATGAATGTTTTTGTTAACAGTAAATTAAATCTATTGTAATAAAATAATGTTAAAAAGTCAAGATAAATGCATTAAAAACATGGAGTCAAAATAATTGTGATTGATTAAAAGTTCAGGAAACGAAAAGAATTGCAGGTAAAAAAGGTGTAGTTCTGTAAAAAACGGGTTAACCGGAATACACAGTTAACCCGTTTTTCAAATCAATAATTAAAAGAAAGTTAAATAGAATCAACTTCAACAATTTTAGCAAGAATTTCAGATTCCTGAATCAACAGGTACTCTTCTCCCTGATGTGTTATTTTTGTACCGGAGTACTCTTTAAAAATTACTCTGTCGCCAACATTTATCTCTTCCGATGAATCTGCAGAGAGCGCTGTTATAGTACCTTCTGTAGGACGTTCTTTTGCAGAATCAGGGATAATAATACCGCTTTTTGTTTTTTCCTCTTCAGGCTCAAAAACTTTAATAGCCACGTTTCCGTTTACAGGCTGTAATTTTTCCATACACAATTCTCCTTCTATAAATTGATTTCTTTTATGCAGATTTTTTTAACCCCAAAAGGGAATCAATTCTTGGCTGGTCAAAACCTACAATAAGCTGACCGTCAATATCAACCTGGGGAACCCCTGTTTGTCCGCTTCTCTGTACAAGTTCCTGAGCTGCACGCTGATCTCTTGCAACGTCAACTTCTCTGAAACGGACTCTGTTCTGTCGCAGGTAAGATTTAACTTTATTACACCATGGACAGGAAGGTGTTGTGTAAACGACAACGCTGTGTCCTGGTGAATCACCTTTTTGAGATGATACAGGGGCATCCATCAGAAGTCTTTGATAATGTCCGGATGTTAATGCACCCTGCACCTGTTTGATGTTTTTCCCTTTTTTAAATACTACAACAGTAGGTACTGTTGTAACTCCGTAATCAGGATGAATATTATTAACCTTTTTCGCATCAACTGAGTAAATCTTTATATCCTTTTCTTCTTCGGACATCTGCCCAAGAGCTTTTTTCGCATCAAGACTTTTTTCCGAGCTGTTTGTATAAAATAGCAGCAGAAAAAAGTCCTGATCTTTTAAGATAGAATCAAATTCCTGTCTGCTTGTTATGTCTTTAACCATTCAAATCTCCTGTTTTTATTAAATTCAACTTTTACTGTTTCCCGTAAAGCAAGTTTTAGTCTAACAAAAACCAACGGAAAAGCACGACCGTTTTGTCACAGATATAAAACCTGTGGAAGCACAGCGTGTAGTGTGTAAATGCTGAATCATTGAATTCTCCATTAATTATTCCCTGATATTTAACTTATAAACTTTTTTTCATAGTTTAAGTTCCGTTCTCAGCCACGATAAATATAAAAAATTATTCTTTGTTTGCAAGAGAAAAATTGAATTACTTTATTATGTTAACTATTGATAATTATTACGGTTGCTGTCATTGAGTTTCATATAAAAAACGATATGTTTGAGTACGGTTTTATTACCTGCATTTTTATAAGAGTATTATTTAATAGATATTATTTTTAAAGCCGGTTGAATTGATAAGGAGATCGGCAAAATACCGTTGCAATTTTAATTTTATCCTGCATTTAAAAATTATGCAGGCTAAACCAGGAATTATAAACAACAGGGAGAAAGGTTTAAAAATATTTGTTTTATATAAACAATAAAAAAATAGCGAGCTAATACTATTTTCTTCTTGATTTTATATGATATTCATTGTATAATACAAATCTAAAAACTTTTTAGACGATGTTTGGAATTATTTATAAAGAGGTCCG
>QNDG01000463.1 GCA_003645915.1 Candidatus Zhuqueibacterota bacterium
AAGATCAGAATTATATCTTTTTTTAAGGGAGATTTCTCAATTGTTCTTTCTGTTAAAATGACACAAGCGGAAAAATGTGTAAAAGCTTTACATAAAATTTTAATTGAACATAAATAGTCAAAAGGTGTTATTATGAAGATTGCACTTTTAGGTTACGGGCAGATGGGAAAGATGGTTGAGTCTGTTGCAAAACAAAACAATATTGAAATTGTGAAGATATATGAAAAGGAAAATCCTCTTACTCTTTCCGAAAAAGAAAATCTTAAGGATGTTGATGTTCTTATAGATTTTTCTTTTCCCGATGCTGTTATAAAAAATATTGAAAATTGTGTTAAACTGTCAAAAAATATAGTTGTGGGAACTACTGGATGGGGAAAGCAGACGGACTATGTCAGAAAACTGGTTGAGGAAAACGATACAGGACTTGTTTATGCTTCTAATTTTTCTCTTGGCGTGAATCTATTTTATAAGATAGTAAAATACACTGGCAGCCTTTTCAAATCATTTGAAATTTATGATCCGTATATAGAAGAGTCTCATCATAAGAAAAAGAAAGATGCCCCTTCCGGAACTGCAAAGGTAATTCATTCTCTTCTTGAAAATGAGCTTAAGCGGGATGTACCTGTTACAAGTGTAAGAGCGGGATATATAACTGGCATTCACAAGGTTAGTTTCGATTCGCCTGTTGATGAAATTCAAATTATGCACAAAGCAAAATCAAGACAGGGATTTGCAGAAGGAGCTGTAATGGCTGCCAAATGGATTACAGGAAGAAGAGGATTTCACGAGTTCGGAGAATTGCTTGAATCAATAATTTTTAAGAATCACGGATAAAATAATAATTAAAAAATAAATAAAATTTCGGAGGCATAATGAAATTATTATCAGATTTAAAAGGATGCGGAACCGCTCTTGTTACGCCTTTTACTTCTTCAGGTTCGTTGGATGAAGATGCCTTAAGAAGGCTGGTTAATTTTCAGATTGACGAAGGTATAGATTTTCTTGTGCCTTGTGGTACAACCGGAGAAAATCCAACACTTACAAAAGATGAGCACATAAAAGTTGTATCAATTGTTGTTGAAGAGGCAAAGGGCAGAGTGCCTGTAATTGCAGGCGCAGGAGGATACAATACTTTAAACGTTATTGAAATGGCAAGAAAAGTTATTGCAGCAGGAGCGGATGCTATTCTCTCTGTGGCTCCGTATTACAATAAACCTAACCAGGAAGGGCTGTATGCTCATTTTAAAGAAATAGCAGGGGCAGTGGATGCTCCGATTGTAATTTATAATGTTCCCGGCAGAACAGGCGTTAATATACTTCCTGATACAGTTGTCAGGCTAAGTGAAATAGATAACATTATTGCACTTAAAGCAGCTTCTGGTAATGTTTCCCAGATTGCGGAAGTGGCAGTAAAAGCGCCGGAGGATTTCAAAATATTTTCCGGTGATGATCCTATAACTCTGCCTATAATTGCTCTCGGAGGATCAGGTGTAATATCAGTTGTCTCAAATCAGGCTCCGAGATTAATGGCAAAATTTACAGGATTATGCATTAAAGGTAAGTTTGATAAAGCAATGGAAATTCAGAAAAAGCTTTTTCCTCTTATGAAACTTGATTTCATTACAACAAATCCCATACCTGTAAAGGCCGGCCTTGCAATGATGGGTATGATAGAAGAACAGTACAGACTGCCTCTTGTTCCTATGTCAAGAGAGCAGAAGGAACTTTTACGAAGAGCAATGGAAGATCTGGGGCTGGTTAAAAAGATTAAATAGGGAATGTACAGGTATTTACAATGAATGATATTAAAAAGAGAATAGAAGAAGCTTTTGATTTTGTGCAGAATAATGACTCGGATAAGAGTATACATGAACTGTTTTTTGAGTTTATGGATCTGTTGAATAAGGGGACAGTAAGAGCTGCATTCAGGGATGGATCCCACTGGAAAGTTAACCAATGGGTTAAAAAGGGAATACTGTTAGGATTCAGGATAGGAGAGTTAAAAGAGTACTCTATTGATAATAATTTCCGGTATTTTGATAAATCAACTTATCCTTTAAAAAATATGTCCATAACAGATAGAATCCGCATTGTACCGGGCGGCTCAACAATAAGAAACGGATCTTTTGTTGGTAAAAATGTTACGTGTATGCCCCCTATGTACATAAATACAGGTGCATATGTTGATGAAGGAACAATGATAGATTCTCACGCGCTTGTGGGTTCGTGTGCTCAGATTGGTAAAAGGGTTCACTTAAGCGCCGGTTCTCAGATAGGCGGCGTACTTGAGCCAATTGGATCAATGCCTGTAATTATTGAAGATGATGTGCTGATTGGAGGCAACTGCGGTATTTATGAAGGAGCGGTTGTAAAAAGCAAAGCTGTAATTGCAGCAGGTGTTATTATAACAGGCGCAACTTATGTTTACGATCTGGTCAGGGAAAAAATTTATAAGAAAAGCGATTCGGGGATTCTGGAGATACCGGAGGGAGCTGTAGTTGTTCCAGGAACCCGGCCTGTAACAAAAGGCATGGGGCATAGAGAGGGTATATCTCTTTATACTCCTGTAATAATTAAATACCGCGATGATAAAACGGAAAAAAGCGTTAAAATTGAAGACCTTCTCAGATAGTCAGGAAATCCGGTTTTTACGGTATAATCAGGCTTAACACCAGCAGGATCAGGCTGTAAAAAGTTATGAGAGAAAAATTTAAAAATTGGCTTTATAAAAATAT
>QNDG01000464.1 GCA_003645915.1 Candidatus Zhuqueibacterota bacterium
CCATGAAGAGCCTGTACCAAGAGAAACGATAGAGCATATGATTAATGTTGCAAAAAGAAAAATCTTCGGAGAAAGAATTTCAAGTCCGTAATAGATCATAGACGGGACAATACCGCCAAGAATCCATGTTCCGATCATTGTACCTACAATCATCAGAATTAATATTGAACCCATAGCGAGAGTGATACCATGAACAATACCTCCACGTATTTCGTTCCATTTTATACCGTAAAATGTTGCAATAATTGCTGCAACAGATGTGGCCAGTATTAAAGGTATGTGCGCATCAAGTTTTAAAACAGCAATAACGTAAAAAAGTGAAACAATTAAAAATGCAATAGGGACAAGGCTCATTAAAAGGGGGATGGAAGGTTCGGTCTTATCTGTCATGGCTTTCCTTTCCGATTTTACTTTTTTAAATTAAGCTTGCCAGAATTTATATATAAATAGGTTTACAGATTTTACAGGAAAGCTAATGTTTTAAAAACGGGGGTTACTCATTGCTGTCCGTATTCTGTTCATTATCTGTCTTTCCCAGTTTCTCCATAAGTTCATTAATAGCATCTCTGTATCTTGCAGCATCTTCGTAGCGTTCTTCTTTTACAGCTTCCTGGAGTTTTGTTCTTAATATCCTTAATTCTTCAATTTCAGTCTCCATATTCGCCATATCCTCTTCTTCCGTCATATCATTAATTGAAGCTTTTTTCATAACTTCTTCTTCTACAAAAATGGGGGATTTTGTCCGAAGAGCAAGAGCAATGGCATCACTTGGCCTTGAGTCTATTGTAACCCTTTCCCCGTTTAAAGACAATTCCAGAACAGCATAGTAGGTATTGTCCTTTAAATCATTTACTACTATTTTTACTAAAGATGCCTTAATTGAGTCCAGTATGTTTTTTAAAAGATCATGAGTCATGGGGCGGGGAAGGCTTACATTTTCTAACTGAAGCGCTATTGCATGAGCTTCTGCAGGCCCTACAACAATCGGGAGCCATCTTGAGTTGACCTGATCCTTTAATATCACAACAAACCTGTTGCTTGATGTGTCAAGTGTTACTCTTTCAACATTAACCGCAGTTATCATTATCAGCCTCTCAATGGAAAAGCAAAGCAGGGGAAAGCTCTTTTTTGCTCTTTAAAGGATATATATAAAAATCCTTAAAATCAAGTAGAAATTCAAGCCGGACGCAAACGATTGTTCTTTACGTATCAAAATCACTTCTGAATTCCGGAAAATTTAAACTGTTGTTTGAAAGTGCCCTGAAAATATTTCTTTTTATGTTTGCAAAAGGTTCGGATTTTTGCAGCTCCTTAATAATGTTTTTAATTTTATCTCTTCTTGTATCACCGTCAACCGGGCACAATTTTTTTGTCTGAGGAGTATTTATTTCTTTTGCAACGGATTTTACAAGATGCTCTGGAGCAAGTGAAAAGGGCCGTATGATCTTAATGTCACCTGAAAAGACTTCCTGTACAGGATACATGGTATCAATCTTTCTTCCGAACAGAATATTTATCAGAAGTGTTTCAATAATATCATCCTGATGATGTCCGTAGGCTATTTTGGAAAACGAGTTTTTAAAAGCAAAATTATAAATCTCTTTTCTCCTGTTCAGAGAACAGATAAAGCAGGGGTTCTTTTTTGCATCCGGGGCAAGTGCAAGCTTTTTAATGTCTGTTTTTACTGTATGGAAAGTAATGTCTCTTTCTTTGCAAAAAACAAAGATTTTTTTAAGATTTTCCGTGTTGCCTTTAAACCCAAGGTCAACATTAAGAGCTGAAATTTCAAATTCATTAAAAATATATTTTTTATATTCGTTCAGCATATGCAGAAGAGTAAAACTGTCCGGACCGCCTGAAAGCCCCACAATAACTCTGTCTCCGGGGTTTATCATTTTATAGCCTGATATTGCTTTTTGCGTAACGCGTCTCAGTTTTTTATATTGCGTTGAAGGATTTTTCATTTGTATTCCCTGATTTGCGGGATTTATGAATAATATTCATCTCTCATTTATATCCTGCGTACAAAATAAAATCTGAAAAACAGGCCGGCAATCCAATTTCCTGCCAGTTTTATGATTTATAAATCTATCAGCTCCAGAATTGCAGGAGTAATGTCAGTTAATGATTTAATCCTTTTTCTAAAAAGATCCTTTCCCTTGCCCCACACCATTGTAAGCACAGGATTGGTAGTGTGGGTTTTAACTGACATATCTTCAATATTACCATGATCACTTGTAACAATAATACTTGTGTTGTTGAGATCTGATTTTTCAATAATATTTTTCAGAAAATCGTCCAATTGTTCAAGCACTGTTTTTGCACGGCTATAATCTTTTTTATGCCCCGCCTTATCTGTCAGAAAGTACTCATACAGGGTGAAATCAAAGTTCTGTGCCTGCCGGGTCAGGATGTCAGCAGCATGTTCAGGCGAAAAAACAGGAACCAGAAAACCTCTTTTTAAAAGTTCTCTGTTTGTAAAGTCGTGATAGATTGACTTGTCATTTTTAAGGTCATCCAGATTATAAAAACAGAGATCAGCAGAAAGAGCGGCAACTGTAGTGACTGAAAGCCTGTACCTCAGGCTTTTTGGTATGCTGAAAAACAGGGGACGAAAAGTGTTTATAAATGTCCCGGATTTTCCCATACTCTTCAGTTTGACAAAAACAGATTCCTTTAAAATAATTTCCCGCAATTTTCTGTCGGGGAATCCTGGAACATGTCTTCCGAGAAG
>QNDG01000465.1 GCA_003645915.1 Candidatus Zhuqueibacterota bacterium
CTTTAAGAAAATCAATTATAAAGTCAGCAGACTGCTCAGGGCTCATCTTATCAGTCTCAATTACAAGTTCCGGATTTTCCGGCTCTTCGTAAGGAGCGGAAATCCCCGTAAATTCCTTGATAATTCCTTCCCTTGCCTTTTTATACAAACCCTTTGGATCCCGGTCTTCACAAACCTCAAGAGGAGCCTTTACAAAAACCTCTATAAAATCTTCCGGTTTATTCAATTCTCTTGCCCTGTTTCTGTCTTTTCTGTACGGAGAAATAAAAGAAGTAACTGCAATTAATCCTGCGTCTGCAAAAAGATGTGCAACCTCTCCTATTCTGCGTATATTCTCTTCCCTGTCTTCAGGAGAAAATCCAAGATCACCGTTTAATCCGTGGCGTATGTTATCACCGTCCAGAATGTATGCATGACAGCCCATATCAAAAAGCTTTTCCTCAAGAATTGTTGCAATGGTTGATTTCCCGCTTCCGGAAAGTCCTGTAAGCCAGAGAACGAATCCTTTGTGGTTGTTACGCTTTTCCCTTAGTTCCTTTGTAATCTTTGTGTGGTGCCATGTTACATTAGAGCTCTTCATTTTTTCTGAGCCTGACACGGACTGATAAAAATCTCTTAATATGTCGGAAACAACCTTTCTCATAATTCTCTGATCAACATCTTCACCATTCTGCAGTTTTCTGCGTACTTCTTTGCCGGATATAAAAACCGTATGATATCCCTTTGGTTTGTAATCGGAAATAAGCCCCACTTTTTTAATCTCTTCAAAATATGCTGCAAAGCCCACTTTTACAGGCTGAATTTTAAGATCACCTGATAAATTGTCAAATTTTTCGTGCGCATCAAAATCTCCCCAGATCGGGGTTCCGTCGTCAAACGGAGCATCTGCATGTTTTCTGCCGATTACAATATCTGTAAATCCGTAATTCTGACGGTAGATTGCATGCATAATAGCTTCTTTAGGACCCGCATAGAACATTTTCATATCAAGACCGATCAGCACAAAATTATCAATAAAATTATATCCTGCTTTTTCCCAGACTGATTCGTTGTAATCTCCTTTTCCGAACTCTCCTGATTCCATTAATGCCTCGTATGTTCTCATACGCACATCAGCAGGTACATCATCGGATTTTGTTGCTCCTACCAAAGGATTTAATACAGCTCCTGTAAAATGCCCTTCTGATGTAAGCTTTTCTGCTGCCCATAAAAGAGCATACTCGTGGGCACGGTGAAGAGCATTTCTTGTCTGAAATGCAACGATCCTTTCCCAGCCTTTTTTCTCAAAAAGCGCGCGGGTCTGGGAAGGAAAAAGCATATATTTTCCAAAAGCAGGATTCTGTTTGTACGGAAACGCCCATATCTTGCCGCCTATAAGATAATCTCTTGGATCATCATTAAAAATACGCGCTCCGGGGTGATCCTTTCTGTCTGTCCCGTACACAGATAAATTATATTTCCCTTTGTCAAAGGCATAGATATCTTCAATCTCCAACAGACCGACAATCTCTTCCGAGCTGTTTTTAACAAGAATAGTATCACCTTTTGACCACTTATCAGATTCTTCCTTTTTTACGGGAAAAGCAATTGGTATTGTCCATGCATATTTTGAACCGTTTCTCTCGATATACTCTTTTTCAAGAACCAGATTAAATTCATCCTTGCACATAGGCCCTGTAAGGGGTGAAAGTGCTCCGTCTGCAATTCTGTAAAAAACTGACAGGTCAGCATCGCTTATATTGTAAATTCCTGCATCTTTAAAATCATTCAATATTTTTTCTTTTTCAAATTCAGGCAGCATCCTGTTAACAAGCCCGTTTCCGCCGTGAGGCTCCAATACTCTGTTTTCCATCTTTTTGTGTACTCCGTTTTAATAAAATTTGTATTTGAATTTAAGGTGTGTAAAATAAAATTTATTCCGAAAAATTCAAAGATATTTTTCATTACTTAAAAAAATAAAAATAGATAAAAAATGTTACCATTGAACCTACAATCAAATTAAGCAATATACCTGTTTTAAAGAAGTCCGTAAATTTATAGTTCCCTGCATTATAAACCATAAGATTTGTCTGATATCCTATGGGGGTGGCAAAACAGGTTGATGCTGCAAAAACAAGTGTCAGCATAAAGGGTCTGGGATCAGCATTGATAATTTTTGATACGGAAAGTACAACAGGAAACATTATTGCAGCTACTGCATTGTTTGTAATCACCCATGTAAAAAGACTTGTAAGAACAAATATCCCTGCTGCTATAGCAGCGGGCCCGAGTGTACCGAGAGAACTTACAATTATTTCTGCTGTCTTGTGTGCAAGGCCGGAATTTGTAACAGCTTTTGCTATACCAAAAGAACATGCTATGTAAAGAAGCACATTATAATCAATTGATTTTTTTGCATTTTCCGGGCTTAAAATACCGGTTGCCACCATAAGTGTTGCTGCTACAGCAGCGCTTAAAAGTATGGGCATAATATTTAAAGATGCAAAAAGCACCATAAGTAAAATTATACCAAGCGCAAGATTACCCTTCCATCTCGGTTTTTCAAAAATATCAAGACTTCTTGAAACAAGAGAAAAATCCTTAGTGTGGTACCATTTTTTATCAAAACCTTTTTCCGCAAGAATAAAAAGAGTGTCATTTGGTCTGAAAACAATATCTCCGATTTTCCGGTTTATTCTTGTACCTGCCCTGTGTATTGCAAGAATAACCCCGTTATATCTGGTTCTGAA
>QNDG01000466.1 GCA_003645915.1 Candidatus Zhuqueibacterota bacterium
AGTCCGGCTTTTGACGGACGTGTCCGGCTTTTGACGGATTAGTGGATCAAAACCTATTCACTATTCACTTTGCTGCTGACCCGTACCCTGAGCGGAGCCGAAGGGTTCACTATTCACTAATCACCCTTACTTTTCATTAATGGAAATTCTTACAGGAAGATTTATAATAAAAGTAGTGCCTTTCCCCTGTTCACTTTTCAGATCAACAGAACCGCCGTGCTCAAATATTATTCTCTGAACAATACTAAGCCCTATGCCTGTACCCTTTGCCTTGGTTGTAAAATATAGGTTAAAAATATTTGACTTCACTTCTTCATCCATACCAGGGCCGGTATCTTTTATAAAAATTTCAATATCATTCTCACCCACACGGTTAACTGAAATGCTGATAGTACCATTTTTCTCAATAGCCTCAACAGCATTCTGAATCAGATTAATAAAAACCTGCTTTATCTGATTAAAGTCCCAAAAAACATCACCCTTCCAATTAAGGTCAAGGTTAAACTTTACCTTTCTTTTCTCAAGTTCAATTGAATACTGTTTTTTTAAATCAGAGAACAAATCTGCAATTGAGAATTTAACAGGCCGTACAGGTTCAGGCCGTGCAAACCGTAAAAAATCCTGAACAGTATCGTTTATCCTTTTAACTTCATTATAAACAAGCCCTGCCAGCTCATGATACTCTTCTTTTTCTTCCAAGGGTTCAAAATCCTTATCTAACTGCTGGATAATAGTCCCTATTGTGTTTAACGGATTTCGTATTTCATGAGCCACTCCTGATGCAAGCTCACCCATTGCAGTCAACCGCTTCTGGCGTTCTATCTGATTTTCTAAGCGCCTCTGCTCAGTAAGATCGCTTAACAAAAGAATCGTATTTTTAATCCCGCTGCTGTCTTTAAAACTGCTTCTGGCAAAAAGCAGATATTTGTGATTACCATTAATATTGCAGCTGATATGTGTTACAGCTTCTTCCTGGTCAAGGATGAATTGACAATCAGAGCCGCTAAACAGATACTCCGGCCCTTTGCCTAAAACATCACTCCTTTTTTTACGGAATAATTTTTCAGCAGCAGTATTAAATATTTTTATGCCGGAAAAATCATCAAATACAATAATTGCATCGCTTACATTATCAATTATACTGCTGGAATATGTCTCCACTACCTGATACTGCCTCTGCAAAATATCCAACCTCTGTTTTGTAAAAATATACACTACAAGAAAAAAACCGATTGCAATCAGTAAAACAGTAATAAAAATCAGTCTTCTGTAAATGCGTCTGTTTATGTCTTTTACAGGATCCAAAGAAAGGCCCAGCCTGAACAGGCCAATTGTAACACCTGAATTTGAGAAAGGGTGAACCGCTTCAAATATTTCATCTGAATCAAAACGCACGGTTCTTGTGGAAAATGTTGAATCATAAAGGGATTTTGTCAGAAACGGAGAATCCTCAATTCCGTCCAGCTCACTGACATTGCCTGCTGCAGCAATAATGTGCTCAGTCCCCTGAAGTGCGATGTAAACTATTTGCGGGTTTGACTGTACAACTTTTTTAATAAGAGCTCCGAAATGTATATTTTTCTTAAAATCAAGCATCTCTTCCGCATCAACATTTAATACAATTGCAGAATTATCTTTCGCTGAAAGAGCAACAGCATACCTGTATCCACCCTGGCCTTTTGCCCTTTTATAGCCCACAGTCAAAGTATCAGCTTTCCCGCTGAAAATTGGGTTTAAAAATTTCTGCGAATCAAGACCGTCAAATTTAAGCACATGCCTGCGTTTAAAACTTGAATAGATCAGTTCCCCTTTATTATTTAAAATATTTATCCTGAAAATTTTATTTTTGCGGCTTATATCCGAAAGAAAACTGTTTGTTATCATGCCTTTTTCGTACATTACTTTTACATAGTACGCATTATTCAGAAGTCTCTGATGTGTTATGCGGTCAAGATAAGCAGTGGAATTTAATGTATTTTGTGATGCTACGATCAATGATTCGAGAAGCGAATGTGCCTGCTTTGTCATTAACTGATAAAGCTCTTTCCTGCTCTGGCTTAATTCAACTACCGCGCTTGATATCATTAAAGCTGCAATAGTGATAAAGATAAAACCTATAAATCTGGAATTATTTGCCGCTCTTAATTTTTCCTTGAAAAAAGCCAAAGATTTTAACCTTTTTTTCAGATAAATACACACTGCTGCCAAATATATTCTCACAGATTAAAATCAATAATATCTGATTATCAAATAACCTGCTCACAGACGGCAGTATTGTGCTGTTAATTAACTGCTCTTAAAATTTTTTATTGATAGTGCTGTTTTCCTGTAACTTCGGATACTCCACACACAGTTTATGAACATAATAATACCGAATATCTTTAAAACAACATCTCTTTTGTTAATGTGATTTCTCTTCTGCTGTTTCCGTTTTGCAGTTCAAGCGTAATTGTCTTCACATTATCATTTTTCAGCAGTTTCTGAAGATCACCCAGATTATCAGGATTAATCTTATTTGAATTAAAGGAAAGCACTATATCCCCGGGTTTGATTTTTGCTTTGTCTGCAGGAGAATTCTGCCAGACACCTTCAATATATATTTTATTGTCATTGGTAACATTAACATTCAAACCTGTTGTAAATTGATTTTCAGTTAATTTATTAGCTTTGTAAGACAGCAGCATAAGCTGGTGCCTGGGATAATTTATTATCATCTTAAATTGTGTTAA
>QNDG01000467.1 GCA_003645915.1 Candidatus Zhuqueibacterota bacterium
CAGAAGATGCGGGGTGCCTATTTTAACAAGGCATACCATAAAGCGCGCCATTGGAAAAGAGTTTGTCGAAGGTGCTGAAATTGTACAGCTTGATGAAAATTGGCAGGAGATTGAAGGTACTGCAAGAGAGATTGATGTTGACACAATCTGCCTTTCAGTGGGTCTGAAACCTACAACTGAAATTTTCTTCCAGGCAGGATGCAAAATGGCGTCAATACCGGAGCTGGGCGGAGAAGTGCCTGTAAGGAATGAATTTATGGAAACATCCGTAAAAGGTCTTTATGTGGCGGGGGATGCTTCCGGAATTGAAGAGGCAAGCAGCGCAATGATGGAAGGAAGACTTGCAGGACTTGATGCTGCAGAGCAGTTGACAGGCAGAAAAGAAGAGATAGAAGAAATAAAAAACCAGGTTAAAGAGAGCCTTAAAGAGTTAAGAGACGGACCCTTTGGGGAGAAAGTCCGGCAGGGTGAAAAAAAATTATTTGAGGAGGTTTAATCCGTATGAGCTATCTTGAAACAGGATACCTGACACTGGAAGATATCAGACTGCCTTCTGAAGAAAGGCTTTTAAAAGGCCCTGTTGCAGTCATAGAATGTGTACAGCAGATACCTTGTAATCCGTGTGTGGCAAGCTGTCCCAGAGGTGCAATTACCATGGGAGATTCTATAAACAATCTGCCTGTAGTTGATTTTGAAAAGTGTAACGGGTGCAGTATTTGTGTTGCAAATTGCCCGGGTCTGGCAATATTTATTGTTGATAAATCTTATGGGGAGAATAAAGCACTTGTTGGTATGCCGTATGAGTTTTTACCCCTTCCGGAAAAGGATGAAGAGGTTGATCTTTTGAACAGACAGGGCAGCCAGTGCGGTACGGGAATAGTCAGACGGATAAGAAACTCAAAATCTCAGGACAGAACTCCTGTAATTTTTATAGAAGTTGATAAAGATCTGGCTATGGATGTCCGCTTTTTCAGGAGGAAGTTATGACGGAAAAAACAGATAAATCCGATATTATCGTGTGCAGGTGTGAAGATGTATCATTACAGGAAATTGAAGATCTGATTGATCAGGGTATAACCGATCCTGAGGAATTAAAAAGATTTTTGAGGATTGGTATGGGGCCGTGTCAGGGAAGAACATGCGGAAAACTTGTTACAAGAATAATCGCACAAAAAACAGGCAGGCCTGTAAACGAGATAAAATCAACCACAAAGAGGCCTCCATTGGTTTCCATACGCATGAATGAACTTTTTGAGGATGACAATGAATAATACATTTGACGCTATTATCATAGGCGGAGGAATTGTCGGTACAGGAGCAGGGTACTATCTTTCAAAAAAAGGATTGAATGTCCTGCTTATTGAAAAAAACTATCTGACTTCAGGATCAACAGGAAGATGTATTACAGGAATACGCCAGCAGTTTTCCACACCTCCGTCAATAAAAACAGCAATGGAATCTGTCAGGTTGTTTAAAAACATGGAAGATGAATTCGGATTCAGTGTGGAATGGAAAGATTCCGGATATCTTTTTCTTGCACATACAGAAGAGCTGGCATCTATGTTTAAAAAGAACATTGAAATCCAGCGAAGCGTGGGGCTGGATGTGGAATTTATATCTGCCGAAGAATGTAAAAAACGGGTTCCTCTGCTTGACACCGAAGCCCTTATAGGCGGGGCATGGTGTGAATCTGACGGGCAGGCTGATCCCTTTTTTGTTGTTAAAGGTTTCAGTTCCGGAATTGTTAAAAACCATGGTACCATAAAAACCCGTACACAGGTTGTGGATATTATTGTTGAAGATAACAAGGTTAAAGGAGTTAAAACTGACAGTGGTGATACGTATTATTCGCGGGTAGTAATAAATGCAGCAGGCCCCTGGGCAAAAGAAGTGGGTAAAATGGCAGGCGTAAAAATTGACGTTGAACCTGAAAGACACGAAGCGCTTATTACAGAAGGCGTTGAATATATGGGAATCCCCATGCTTGTTGATTACAGACCTGACGGCGGATATTTTGTTCAGAGAGTTACCGGGCAGTTTATCGGGTGTTTTACTCCGGAGAAACAGATACCGGGAACCAGTACAGATTCCACGCTTGAGTTTTTAAAAGAGATGTCAAGAAGAATGTGCAGACTTGTACCTGCCCTTGAAAATGTATCAATTCTGCGTCAGTGGGCAGGATCCTACTGCATGACTCCTGACGGTAATCCACTTGTCGGAGAAACCGAAGTATCCGGTTTTTATGTATGCACAGGAATGTCAGGGCACGGATTTATGCTTGGGCCTGCAATTACATCGTTTCTGTCGAACTATATTACCGAAGGCACATGGCCCTTTGACCTGGATGAGATTTTGTACGGAAGGACCTTCGGACAAAAGGAAAGTATGAAGTGAAATTTTATAAAAGTTTATCAGGTATTTTGAGTTATTGCGTGCATCTTTAATATTTTGTCCTGTTTCATTGTAATTTTTGTTGCTTTTTCTTTTGATTTGCAATAACTTGAAAAAATCCGGAATATGGAGTTATTATAACTCAGGGAGCGGAATATGGACTTAGGGATAAAAAACAGAGTTGCTCTTGTTGCTGCATCCAGCAGGGGGCTTGGTAAGGCAGTTGCATGGGAGCTTGCGAGAGAAGGCGTAAAACTTGTAATCTGCGCAAGGAACAAGGAAATTTTAGAGCAGACTGCAGATGAAATTCTTCTTGATACAGGTGTTACGGTTTTC
>QNDG01000468.1 GCA_003645915.1 Candidatus Zhuqueibacterota bacterium
AACCCTGCTTACCAGTACTGAACGGATGTACTCGGGGCAGGTGTAAACAACGCTCCAGTTTTTACCCCGGTCAATTGATTTGTATAGTTTATCCCACACTGCAGCATAAACAATATCCGGATTTGCCGGATCAATCTGCAGCCCCTCTGCATCTAAGCCATTGCCTGAAATAGCATGGACCCAGGTTGCGCCACTATCCCGGGTAACATACAGACCCTTCTCAATAGAAGTGACATACCAGACTGCATTATCCTCAGGGTCAACTAATATTTGATCCAGTTCATTATTGCCGAGCACACTTCCAAGACTTTGCCATGTCCACGCTGATCCCTGCTTTTCTGTACTCATCTGATTAATTTTGTTCTGACCGTTTAAAGGTGTTTGAAGAAATAAAAAAGAAAAAACCACTACAATAATTACGCGTTCTGTCAGTTTCATGAGATACATCCTTACATTATTATGTTGGTATGTTATTTAATAATCATACTTTCACAGACGAAACAACATCATCATTATGGATAGATTAAACACTGTTATGGTAATGCTTTTCTGGAATAAAACCTTTAATGATTAGAACATGACCCAAATTTTTAATTTAGAATCAGATGTTTATTTTATGACAGTACTACAATATGAGAGCTATGCTTGGTATACTTAAAGTTAAACAAAAATACATATTAAAGCAAATATTTTATACTTAAACAATATGTCACTTTTGCCTTTATTCCTCAATTCCGGATTTGTATTACCGTAAATATTAAACAAGAGTCTGGCCTGCATTAGCTACTTCTTTCTGGAGTTCAACCGTCTCTTTTCTGATAGTTTCTCTAATCATTCTCACATTCAACAACCCTTCCAATTTCACATTATCATCTGCTTTAACTACAGGAAGATAATCTATATGATAGGTTTTAAGAATGCTGTTCGCTTCACTTAATTTTTTATCCGGAGTAATAAAATGTTTTACCGGCTGCATTATATCCTCTGCAATAAAAAGAGCAACCGATGACTGTATATTTATTAAAGTCTTTAAATCATCAATTGTTATAATCCCGACTAACTTTTTATTTTTATCGCAAACCAGATAAATATTGTATTTGCTTTCTGCTACTTTATTGAAAATAGACTGTAAAGGTTCATTCACAGAAATAACAGTCGGTTTTGTATCCATCACTTTCTTAACCTTGTATTTTTCAAGCATTTCATCTTCACTGATATTCCTGAAAGTCTCACCTGCTTTTGTTATGGCAATTTTAACAGAAGGAGGCCCGATTATTTGTACGATGAAAGTAGTTAGAGTGACTATGCCGATTATTATATTCCCTATCTCCGGGAAATTTTGGGCAGTAAGTATTGCCAGCCCTATAGTAACACCAGCTTGTGAAAAAAGACACATTCCCAGATATTTTCTTACAGCCGTTTGTATTTTACTGACAGTCGCACCCGCATAGGCACCTATTATCTTCCCTGCACTTCTGGCAACAACATAGAATAAAGCCCCGACCAGAATACTTTGATTTATAGATGATAACTTTAACCTTGCTCCTACCAGAACAAAAAATATAATATATATCGGAGGTGAAAATTCTTTCATGAGTTCAAATACGTTTTTTGAATAATAAGGAGCAATATTTACGAACAGTATACCAAAAAACATTTCAGCCAGAATCAGATCTAATTTGAACAGATTTGATAGAGCAATAATCAGAAGTATAGAGCCAAAAGTAAAACTCAGCATTAAATCCCGTTCATGCTTGTACTTTTTTGTTAAATCAAGAATCCCTTTAAAAATAAAAGCGACAATTGAGCCCAGAACCATTGACCCAATAATTTCGTACATGGGCTTTAATAGCGCTGCCGTTACAGAAAAGCCCTGCCCGGAAATTATTACTTTGGAGATTGAATTTGCAAATCCGTATAAAAGCAGAGCCAGACCGTCATCGAGTGCGACAATTGCAAAAACCATAGTTGTAAGAATACCGGCAGATTTATATTCCCACAATACATCAACGGTAGCCGCAGGCGCAGTTGCTGATGCGAGTGCTCCCAGCATAATTGCAAGAGCCCAGTTTTTTGTAAGAAAGCCCATTGACAGAGTTACAAAGATGAAAGCTCCAAGGCCCTCCAATAGGAGTATAATCATCAAGCTCTTACCGTACTTCTTAAAGACCTCTTTTTTAAGCTCTCCGCCTACCAGGAATCCAATAATACCGAGAGCAATAAAATTTAAGGGCACAAATTCGCTTATAACTGTAGAATTAATCAGATTAAGACCGGACCGGCCTAAAACAATACCAATAATAATGTATCCTACAACCTGAGGAATTTTTAAAGATTTAAATATTCTGGCGCCGAGAACTCCAAAAATCAAAGTAATGGCTACAATCAATATAGTATTCGGGCCCATATAATTGATCCTTTCAGTGGAGAATTTACGACCAACTCCTAAAAAATTTCTTTAAAAATAAATATAATGCTTAATTCGTTAAAAATCAAGATTATGTAGTGATAGGGTTTGGCACCCCCCGAAAATTTAAGGGAATTGTATTGCATGTTTTAATCCCGGCATTAGAAAAATCTTATGCTCGGAAATGGGAACAAAGCAGCGTTAAAGAAGTTCTGCTGTCTGAATCCCGATTCTCTATAAGAAAAAACTATGATAATCAGAATCGGGACAGCATATAAGTGAAAATTGAATATTAGAGCAGGATCTTAAAAAATCG
>QNDG01000469.1 GCA_003645915.1 Candidatus Zhuqueibacterota bacterium
AAGTTCAGCAGCCTCTTTTGAACGTTTAAGAACTCCGAAAGGAACCAGAGTAGCTTCTTTTGTTGCATCTTCTATTGCTTTGTTTCTTGCAGCTTTCTCCTCATCGCTCTTTTTGGGAAGTTTCATTGCAGCCATTATCTTGTTAAAAGCATCCGTATCTCTGTCAACATCTCTGATAAATTCCTCTTTTAACTGCTGGGCCCTAACTCCTGCTTCTTCCATTTTGTCTTTGACATTTTCATATCCCTTTTTATCAAAAGTTAAGGCAGCAACCATTGCAGAAAGAGCGCTGCTTAAACTGCCGCTTAAAGAGGCAACACTTCCACCGCCGGGAGCCGGAGAATCAGTTGATAAAAGATCTGCAAAATCATCTATCCGCATACTTGTAAGATCGTTCTTTCTGTCCAACTGATACTCAATAACTTTTTTCTCTTTCTCAAAGGGATAAAGATCTCCAAGACCCATTGACAAAACCGCAATATGAATAAGTTCTGATTCGGGAACTGCTGTGGTTTTGCCCTGTTTTTTCAGATAATATGTTCCTGCTTCTTTCAGAGCATCCAGAGGAATAAGACCAACCAGTTCGCTGCCAGTAACTCTGGCACCCAGCTCAGTTGCAAGTCTGCAGCACTCGTCAAAAACAATGTGCGGTGGTGTTATTTTGAAATTTGTCAGGTTCATTGATACCTGAGCCCGTCCGAAATCTTCCATATACCAGCCTACAGCTTTGCAGTGTTTGAATTTCCCGGGCACTCTTAATTTTTTGCCTTTTTCGTCTTTTACAATTTTGCCGTTTGCATCTCTTTTTAATCTCCCTTTTTCACGGATTGTAAAAGCTATCTCTTTTGCAACCTTTGTATCCCTTGTGTTAAGATTAATATTGTATGCAATTAAAAATTCTCTGGCTCCAATAACTGTAGCGCCTGCTTTTGCATTGAATTCAGCAGGGCCGAAATCTGGTTTCCATTTGGGATCCTTCAGCTTTTCCGGAAGACCCTCATACTCCCCTGCACGGATATTTGCCAGGTTTTCCCTTTCCGGAGTTGAAGCAGCAGCCTCGTAAAGATAAACAGGAATTCCAAGCTCTTCTCCTACTCTTTTACCAAGTTTTCTTGCAAGTTCTGCACACTCTTCCATGGTAATTCCCGAAACAGGGACAAAGGGGCAAACATCTGTTGCTCCCATTCTTGCATGAGCGCCCTTATGGGTTCTCATATCAAGCACTTCAGAAGCGCGTTTTATTGCCTGAAAAGCAGCTTCAAGAACCTGATCAGGTTCTCCCACAAATGTTACAACGGTTCTGTTTGTGTCTTTTCCGGGATCAACATCAAGCAGTTTAACCCCTTCAGTTGCTTCAACTACTTCTGTAATTTGTTTTATTTTTGCCAAATCCCTGCCTTCACTGAAATTCGGCACACACTCAACAATTTTTAACATACAAACTCCTGTCTGTCTTTTTTACTTACCTGAAATCTTAATTTAAAAAGCCTGACATTTGATTACTTGTCAAGAGGTCCGATCTCTTTTTCAACCTCTTCAAGAATTTCACACGATTTTACAAGCGCTTTCATTTCAGTATGATCCGGATAAAGGGGTCTGTCAATATCGAGAAAATCCACATGGCGCCGTACTACATCCTTAGCTGTCTGAACACCCTTACCGAATTTATGCTCGCGGAAGTCAAGAGCCTGAGCTGCAGCCATAAATTCTATTCCCAGCACTCCGTAAGCATTGTCAAGAATCTGGAAATTCTTAATTGCTGTGTTCATTCCCATACTTACAAAATCTTCCTGATCTGCTGCAGCGGGAATTGACTGGATAGATGCAGGCATTGATAAAATTCTCTGTTCAACAATCTGCATGTCTGCGGTGTACTGGCTCAGCATGAGTCCTGACATCATTCCCGCTCCCTTGGTTAAGAAAGGAGGAAGACCTCCGCTTAATGCAGGATTGTTAAGCCTGTTCATCCGTCTTTCTGACATTACAGACACCATTGTTATTGCAGCGCCTGCCATATCCATGGGAAGAGCTACAGGAGTGCCCTGGAAATTAGCACCTGATAACTGAAGTTTCAATTCAGGGAAAAATATGGGATTATCACCAACACCGTTTAGCTCAATCTCAACCTGAGATCTGGCAAATTCAAGTGCATCGTGTGCAGCGCCTATTACCTGAGGGGTTGACCGCATGGAATATGCATCCTGAACTTTTACTTTCAGCCTTCCTTCAGCAAGGTCGCCTCCTGCAACTAATTTTTGAATTGCCTTTGCACTTCTTACAGCGCCTTTAAATCCTCTTACTTCATGAAGAAGAGGTGTGTATGGTTTCATATTGGCAAGAAGAGCTTCAAGAGACATTGCAGCTGCAATTTCCGCCTGCTTAAGCCATCTCATTGCATCGTATAAAAATATGGCGCTCATTGCAGTAAGGACATTGGAACCGTTAATTGTTCCCAGTCCGTCTCTTGCAAAAAGCCCTGGTATTGGTATTCCGGCTCTGTCCATTGCTTCCTTTCCGTCAAGAAGCTCGCCTTTGTAATATGCTTTTCCTTCACCCATCAGCAGAAGAGCAATCTGAGACATTGGTGCAAGATCTCCTGATGCTCCTACTGAGCCTTTCTGGCATACAAAGGGAGTTACACCTTTGTTCAGCATTTCAACAAGGGTCTGGGTAATTACAGGACGGATACCTGAATTACCGTGGGCATGTACATTTATTCTTCC
>QNDG01000470.1 GCA_003645915.1 Candidatus Zhuqueibacterota bacterium
CCGGAAAAAATAAATATACAGGGTGTTGAGTTGTCCTCTGTACGATTAAAAGATTTTTCTCTCCCGTCAAACAGACTTATACGTATGGTACCTGAAACATTAATGAAACTGGCAGGAAGACTGATCTGGATAAGACCTGCAGTGCAGGCTGAAAAATGTATAGGATGTGCAGAGTGTGCAAAGAACTGCCCTGTTGACGCAATTAAAATGAAAAATAATATTCCTGAATTTGATTATGATGTTTGCATAAAATGTTTGTGCTGTAATGAACTTTGTCCGGAAAGTGCAATTTATCAGCAGATGAGTAAGCTGGCGAAACTGTTAAGATAAATAGTTTTATAGGAGTGTTCCAAATGGCTGAAAATGAGGGAAAAAAGAGTACAAATTTTATAAGAGCTATTATAGACGATGATCTGAAAACAGGAAAGTATGGCGGCAGAGTGCATACCAGATTTCCGCCTGAACCAAACGGATATCTCCATATCGGCCATGCAAAGTCCATATGTTTAAATTTCGGACTTGCCATAGATTACAATGGTCTGTGCAATCTGCGCTTTGATGATACGAATCCTACCAAAGAAGAGGATGAATATGTAAACTCAATTATTGAGGATGTTAAATGGCTGGGATTTGACTGGCAGGACAGACTTTTCTATGCATCCGACTATTTTGATAAAATGTATGAATATGCGGAACAGCTTATAAAAAAAGGCAAAGCATATGTGTGTGACCTGTCTGCTGACCAGATAAAAGAGTACAGGGGTACTTTAACCGAACCCGGGAAAAACAGTCCGTACAGGGAGAGATCAGTTGAAGAGAATCTGGATCTGTTCAGAAGAATGCGCAACGGAGAGTTTAAAGACGGAGAAAAAGTTCTGCGCGCAAAAATTGATATGTCGTCCCCTAATCTGAATATGCGTGATCCTGTAATTTACCGGATTCTCCATGCAAGTCATCACAGAGCTGGCGATAAATGGTGTATCTATCCCATGTATGATTTTGCCCACTGCTTAGAAGATTCTATTGAGGGAATAACGCATTCTATCTGCACTCTTGAGTTTGAGGATCACAGGCCTTTGTATGACTGGTTTCTTGATGAACTTGAAATTTATCATCCTCAGCAGATTGAATTTGCTCCCCTTAATTTAAGTTATACTGTTCTGAGCAAGAGGAAACTTCTCCAACTTGTTCAGGAAGATATTGTAGCAGGATGGGATGATCCGAGAATGCCCACAGTTTCAGGATTAAGAAGAAGAGGATATACTCCACAGTCTATAAGAATTTTTTGTGATAAAATAGGTGTTGCAAAAAGAGACAGTATGGTGGATGTTGCGCTTCTAGAGCACTGCATAAGGGAAGATTTAAATTATACTGTTCCGAGATATATGGCTGTTCTTGATCCTGTAAAAGTTGTAATTGAAAATTACCCTGAAGACAAGACAGAGATGCTTAAAGCAGTGAATAATCCCGAAGATCCTTCTGCAGGAACCAGGGAAATTCCTTTTTGCAGGGAGATTTATATAGAAAGGGATGATTTCAGGGAAGATCCGCCCAGAAAATATCACAGATTATATCCGGGGAATGAAGTCAGACTTCGTTACGGTTATTATGTTACGTGCACGGGCTTTAAAAAGGATCCCGAAACAGGTCAAATTACTGAAATTATATGTAAGTATGATCCTGCTACAAAAGGCGGTGATTCTCCTGACGGAAGAAAGGTGAAAGGTACAATACACTGGGTATCTGCAAGACATGCAATTGATGCGGAGGTACGGCTTTATGACAGATTGTTTAAAACTCCCAATCCCCTTGAGAACAGGGATATTGATTTTAAAGAGAATCTTAACCCTGATTCTCTGATTGTTTTAAAGTCATGCAAACTGGAACCGAATCTTGCAGATGTAAAACCCGGTCAGAGAATGCAGTTTGAAAGAAAAGGGTATTTTTGTGTTGATCCTGATTCAACAACATCGAATCTTATTTTTAACAGAACCGTACCGTTAAAAGACAGCTGGGCTAAGCTGGAAAAAGCGGAAAAGCAAAAGGCTCAGAAATCTAAAGATGAAAAGAACAAAAAAGATTCTGGCCTAATATCTTTTAAAGATTTTTCAAAGATTGATTTGAGAGTTGGTGTAATTAAAGAGGCAGAACTGGTTAAAGGTGCTGATAAACTGTTAAAATTAATGGTGGATGTAGGTGAAGATAGATTAAGGCAGATTTTTGCAGGTATCAGAAAAGCTTATCCTGAACCGGAAAAACTAATTGGGAAAAGTGTTGTTGTGGTGGCGAATCTTGAGCCCAGAAAAATGTCATTCGGCGTTTCAGAAGCAATGGTCCTTGCAGGCAGTGGAAAGGATAATCTTTCAATAGTAACCTTTGATTCTGATATAGAGCCGGGTTCAAAAGTTTCATGAGTTTATCCGGTTTTATGGGATAGAGAATATTAAAAAGTTTGGTTCTTTCTGGTTCTATTCGGAAGTATCCTTTAATTGTTAAAGCGTTTTAATTAAAATGCATATAAGAACAGTATTTCTGTAATTATTCCCCTCCCAAGTGCAACTTGGGAGGGAGTGAAAAGTCTTAGATGTTCTTTAACTGATTTTTATTAAATAACTGAACTTTGGTAAATATGGCAGTTTGAATTATGGTTTGTCATTCCTGCGAAAGCAGGAATCCAGAGGGGAGGGAAAAGGTGGATTCCGGCTTAAA
>QNDG01000471.1 GCA_003645915.1 Candidatus Zhuqueibacterota bacterium
AGGAGGAATATGACAGATGTCCCGCCATGCTGTTCTCTCATAACGCCCGTGACGAAAAGACAAGGATAAAGGTTCAAGTAAAAAGGATAAAACACAAAAAGGTATGGGGAATAAAGGTATATGGCAGGGAAACCTTTCCGGTATTTGAAAATCTCTGATATTCTATTTTTTAAATTCGTTTAACGAAGTCTGTCTTTTGACGGACGTGTCCGGCTTTTGACGGACGTGTCCGGCTTTTGACGGATTCATGGATTAATTCGTGGATAAAAAACTACAACAATCAGAATCGGGAGTGCATGACAAATGAACAACCTGTCATTTCGATTCCGCGCCAGCGGAAGAGAAATCTTATTTTTTCTCTCAACGATAGCAGCGAACGCAAAGAAAAATATAGAGGCGGAATGCCTCCTGCCTCTATCACCGCCATCTGAAAATCTACATCCTTAATGAATTCTATCGCTTAATCAAAAAGGGCAGGATACATCCCGCCCTTTTCTCTTTTTATTCAGTTTCCGATCTGTTAAATTACAAAATCTCCTTAAATCTCTTTGTCAGTTCCGGTACTATCTCAAAAAGATCTCCTACAAGCCCGTAATCAGCGACCTCAAATATAGGGGCATCCGGATTTTTGTTAACTGCAATTATAACGTCTGATGATGACATGCCTACAAGATGCTGAATAGCGCCGGAAATTCCCACTGCAATATAGACCTTTGGTTTTACTGTTTTACCAGTCTGCCCCACCTGATGAGAATAGCTTATCCATCCTGCATCAACAGCAGCGCGGGAAGCTCCCACTGCACCGTTAAGTACTTTTGCAAGATCTTTTAACATCTCAAAATTTTCAGGACTTTTCAGACCTCTTCCGCCGGATACAATTACATCCGCCTCAGCAATATTAACAGTATCTTCTAACTCTTTTATCACCTCAAGAACCTTTGTTCTTGTCCTTTTGTCCGTGTCATCAACGCTTACTTTTACAACTTCACCCATTCCTCTTGATTTGTCAGGCTCAGCCTCGGGCATAACCTTATGTCTCACTGTTGCCATTTGCGGTCTTGTGTGTTCACATAAAATTGTTGCCATTATATTTCCGCCGAATGCAGGCCTTGTCTGAAGCAGATGACCGGTCTCTTCATCAATTTCAAGTCCTGTACAGTCAGCAGTAAGACCGGTTTTAAGCTCTACTGCAACTCTGGGAATAAGAGAACGTCCCAGAGCAGTTGCTCCTGCAAGCACTATCTCCGGTTTATATTCTTTAATAAGTTTTACAAGAAGTTTTGAATATACTTCATCATTGAACTGTTCCAGAGTCTCATCATCTGCAATAAATACTCTGTCCGCTCCTCTTTGGAATAAATCAAGAAGTACATCATCGCTGATTTCTTTTCCGAAAAGTACAGCACTGAGGCTTGATTTACGCACCTTTGCAAGTCTCTGTCCTGCTCCGATTAATTCATACACTACAGACTGGATTTCACCTTCGCGCTGCTCTGCAAAAACCCATACACCATTGTAATCTTCCATTCCGTCAACAGCAGTACGTTTTACTGTTATTTCTATTGCATCTACCGGACAGACTTCAACACATGCTCCGCATAGCGTACATTTTGTTATATCAATTACCGCAAGTTTCTCTTTCATGGTAATTGCACCGTAAGGGCACACTTTTACGCACGCTCCGCACCCTATACATTTTTCATCAATAACTTTTATTGCTGACACTTGCAACTCCTCTATTAATAAATCTCATCAATATTCACTGAATAAGTTTAAATTCCTTTGCCATTTCAATAAACTGATCTACAACTTCCGAAGGTTCACCCTCAAAAATTTTGCCGCCCTTTTTCTTCTCAGGTGCAAAAATCTGGTTTACCATTGTAGGTGATCCCTGAAGCCCCAGCTTGTCTTTTTCCACATCAAGATCATCTGCTTTCCACACAGGAATCTCCTTCTTTTTGGCAAGCATCTTCCCGCGTAAAGAAGGAAGCCTCGGTTCATTAATATCTTTTACAACTGTTATTACACACGGAAGGCTGGATTCCACAACTTCAATACCTTGTTCTGTCATTCTTTCAGCTACAATTTTATCTTCTGAAATTTCCCTTATCTTCTTTACAAATACAATCTGCGGAAGATCAAGGTGCACAGCAATACCGGGGCCTACCTGTGCAGTATCACCGTCAATTGCCTGCTTTCCGCATATTAAAAGATCCGTATCACCAAGTTTCTTTACTGCCATTGCAAGCGTGTAAGATGTGGCCAGAGTATCGGCTCCTGCAAAAGCTGGATCACTTATAAGCACAACATCATCCACTCCCATGGAAACAGCTTCTCTTAAAACCGCCTCTGCCTGAGGAGGTCCCATTGTAACAGCCGTAACCTTACCGCCGAGTTTTTCTTTTATTCTCAGAGCCTCTTCCACTGCATATGTATCAAATGGATTGAGAATACTCTGGACTCCTTCTCTTATTAAAGTATTGGTCTTTGGATCAATTTTTACATCCGTAGTATCCGGAACCTGCTTAATACATACAACTATGTTCATACTTACTCCTTTACTTATATTCTACCAAAAGCCACGGAATAAACGGCTTGTTTTCTGTTGTTGATTTGTACGGTTTTTTGCCGACTGTTACTTCGGTCTCCGCTCTTCCGTATCTCATGCTTGGCCACCATGAAGATTCTACTTTTATTATAT
>QNDG01000472.1 GCA_003645915.1 Candidatus Zhuqueibacterota bacterium
AAGGCTCCGAGATGAGCCAGAAAATTTGAAAAAATTACCAGTACAGGAAGCATAATCCAGCCGGCATGAAATCTCGGAGCAGCAATATATCTGACAGGATCAATAGCAAGAGTTTCCAGAGCATCAACCTGTTCTGTAATTACCATTGTTCCTATTTCAGCAGCAATTGATGCCCCTACTCTGCCTGCTACAACAAGACCTGTTAAAACAGGTGCAAGTTCAATAAAAATAGCAGCACTTACTGCAGTACCAAGGAAATCAAGAGAGATTACGCCTCTGAACTGGTATGCAGCCTGCCATGAAGATACTGCACCTGTAAATAAGCTTACAACTGTTACAAGAGGCAGAGAACTTACGCCAATACGATACATTTGCTCAAAAAGAAGATGACGGTCTTTAATTATATATTTGATAAATGAAAGGATGTTTACAAAAAGAGAAGTATAAGCGCCTGTTTCGGCGAACAAAGAAAATAAACTTCTTCCAATAATACGAAGCCCTGTAAACGGCCTCAACGGTAAAGCCCCTTTTCTTCAATAAATGATTTAACTCTTTCAGGAACCCAGAAATTTACGGATTCGCCTTTCTGAATATTTTCACGTATTCTTGAAGATGAGATGTCAATAAGCGGTGTTCTTACAACTCTGACTTTTTTCATGTATTTATTATTTGCTTTAGTCAAATCAAAACCGGGCCTTACTGCTACAACTGTCTCCACACTATCGAGCATTTCATCCGGTTTATACCATGAATCAAGTTCAATAAAACTATCACATCCAAGGATAAGGACAAATTCATCATCAGAATGTTCAGGGAGATTTTTAAAAAGATTAATAGTGTCAATGGTAAATGATTTACCTTCTCTTTTTATCTCAATATCCTTTACATAAAAATAAGGATAATTGCTTACAGCGATCTTAACCATTTCAAACCTGATATGGGGATCTGTTACTGTGCTGTTTACTTTATGAGGCGGAGTACCTGCAGGAATAAAGAATATCCTGTCAAGACACAGTCCGCTTCTTATTGTCTCTGCAATAATTAAATGTCCCGTATGAATTGGGTCAAAAGTTCCGCCAAATAATCCGATTCGCATCTCTCTACTCTTTGTTTTTACTTGCCTTTTTAATTTCTTCCAATTTTTTCTTCGATTTTTCAGCAGCCACTGTTTCAGGGAAACCATTGACTACCTTATTAAATGATTCTGCTGCCTGGTCATATTTCTTCATTTTAAAACTGCATACGCCTTTCCAGTACAATGCATCAGGCACAAATTTTGAATCAGGATATTTCTGCAACAGATTATCAAAAGAGATTACAGCAGAATCATAATATCCCATTTTTCTGTAAAGCTCACCGGTTTTAAACTCTTTTTTTGCAAGCTTTTCCCAGCACTCGTTTAATATGGATTTTGCTTTGGGAATCAGGTCGGAATTCGGGTATTCTTCGATAAATTGAGTAAACTTGCTTATTGCTTTTTGTGTATATTCCTGATCAAGAGCATAGTGAGGTGAAAGTTTATAGTAGCACATAGCTATTTTAAATTCAGAATCATCAACATATTCACTTTGAGGCAGACTTCTTATCAGTTTTGAATACTCCTGTATTGCAAGTACATACTCCTTGCTGTAAAAATAGGATTCTGCAAGATAAAACTGGGCTTTTTCTACGATTATATTTCCGGGATTATTAAGCACAATTACACTTAAGCTGGTTTTGGCTTTGTAATAATCCCCTTTTTTAAAATATTTCATAGCATATTTAAACTGCTCGTCAGCAGAAAGCTTGTAAATATTAACACTGTTTTTATTACATCCGTTAAGAAGTAAAATCAATGCAAAAATTGCAACAATAAATCCGGTTATTTGTTTTTTCATAAGCTGGCAACTCCAGTTGTTATTTGCTTCTCACAAAATAAAAAAGAGAACCGATAATTGTTATAACTATTAACGAAATAACAGGTTCAATCCATGATAAACTTTGCTTTTGTTTTATAAAAATACCCCGTCCCAGGATTCTTCCGTTTTGCTCAATTGACTTAAGGCTTGCCAAATCAAACAATCCTGAATAGGCTTTTGAATAATCTCTGTTTAAAATCACATGCCCCTTGTATGAGAGATTGACATTAAGACACATATCTATTTTTCTCACATATTGATTTTTAACAGATAAAAATCTGTTTCTCTTCTCAAAATAAGATATGTTCAATTTCAACAATATAAACGACAGCAGAGAATCTGTACTTTCTGTTTCAGACTCAATAACTGAGTATTTATCTATCATAAGCTTTTTAATAATACTGTTTTTAATAAACATTCCTGTCTGGCTGGAATCATTGGTTATAACCGTAATTCTGGTCCCCGGAACAATAGGAACTTCATTTATTATATTTGTTGTTAATTTTTCTACAATCTGAATATTTGTTTCTATCTCCTGAGAAAAAACGTCCGAATTTATCAGTATAATTGCAAAAACAAATAAAATTATGTTCCGAATCAGATATAAAACTATTTTTTCACAACATTGTTCCATAAAATATCACAATCGTAAAATAAATTTTGCAACATACCAGTAACTGTTTAAACCGCCCTGCCTTTGAATGACTACTGCTGCATCCAATAAAAACTGAGGGTGTGTAAAAATCCTGTTTTCAGAAAACATTGAATTCCAGTTGAAAATTCCCAATCCTGCCGAGTAATT
>QNDG01000473.1 GCA_003645915.1 Candidatus Zhuqueibacterota bacterium
ATAGTATCTTTTACTTTTATTACACAGGTGCAGAACTCTCATTTATGCCCGGCGCATATTTGACACTGATCGGTGATTATATTCCTGAATACACGATGCCGTACCAGACAAACACATATAAAACTTTGACTTTTCAAGGAACCGGTTACAGATTTGGGTTCAGATATATTTTTTCGCAAAAAGTAATGCCATTATGGAATATAGGAAAATTAACCATAGATATGAGAAGGGTTCCTATTGAGGTTTTATTTGAAACAGTTAAAGATGATAATTCGGGAACAATAATAAAAACAAGAAAGATAAAATTAGGATATTTTTTCTAATATGAGGCAGAGGAGGAAAAAAACTATGAGAAATGGCTGGTTCAGGGAAACGCATATCCGGATAGTAAAAACGGTGATAATTTTAAGTTTATTGCCAGTATTTGTTTTTTCTCAGATAAATCTTCATATCAAAGGATTGAAGCAGGATCTGAGTAAAAATTGGCTCTGGATCCCACAGAAGAGCAATGTAACTGTGTTTTGGGAAGATTCCGGTGGGAATGGTCTTATTGATAACTATCAGATTAAATGCTTTGACTTTGATAATCAGATTGAAAAGCAGAGTATTAATGTTAATGTGTCTCCGGATCAGAATTTTGTTTCTTTTCCTGATCTGAAACTTGGAGAGCGTTATTCTTTTGTTGTTAATGCTCTTAATAACGGGAATATTGTTGCACACTCGGATACAGCAAAGATTTTAACAGGAAGAATATATTCCGCAGCTCAGGATGGACAAAATATTCCATGGTATCAAAAGTACAATATATTAAGCGGAAGAATGCCGATGTCAATAATTGGGAGAGGTTATGTTTTTGATAATTCTACCAAAGCCGGTAAAATAGCTTTTCATCTTATTTGGTTAGCTTTTTTAATGGGAGTTGTAATCTGGTGGTTTTTCTGCTGGAGAGTGTTAAGCTTCAGAAAAATATTCCCTTTAACAAAAAACCGGATTCTTTTAGGAAGAAGCTATCAGGGCATGTATAAATACGTATCAAAGGATTTTAAAGAAATTGTGACAAAATGGAGGAGACTTGTAGAGCTGGCAAATAATCATGTAAGGGAAGGACTTAAAAACGGAACACATTCAAAGATTGAAGATATTGAAATGGAAAACATTAAATTCTGGAGAGAGAGCGGTTTCAGAGTTGTAAGAACTCTATTGAACCGTATTAAGGATCCTTCTTTGAATTTAAAAGATTATCCTGCTGTAAGAATTATTCATGCAGGTCTTGTAAATCATGAGCTTGGCGGATTTTTATGGGGAGAGGTATCAAGAGAAGTTGACCGGGCAATTGAGAACAGAGCTTCTATTGAAATTGAACAGCTTAGAAGAAGAAGCCTTCTGGACTGGCTATGGAATCTTGGAACCCTTACGCCATTGGTAGGCCTTTTGGGAACTGCTACAGGTATTTCACATGCATTTGCAATGCTTACAATGCTGCCAACAAATATTTCCCAAAGTGAAATTGTTAAAAGACTTGCAGGCGGTATATTTGAGGCTTTGTGGACTACTATTCTGGGCCTTTTTGTAGGAATAGGACTTATGCTCCTTTACTATTTTTACCAAAACAAGTTAAACTGGATCTATGCAAAATGGGAAGATATTTATGTTAATATTTCCGAAAGTCTGTAAGAACTGTATGGGAGATTTTTAGAGAATGGCTTTCAAAAAAAATTATGAGAAGAAGAGTTTAAGTCTTCCCGGTATGATTGACATTATATTTTTACTTTTAATATTTGCTCTTGTTACGCTGTCAACTTCTCAGTCCGGGGTAGATACAAAAAAAAGGGGCGCGCAGCATGACAGGTTCCAGCTTCCCAATATAGGACAAGCCGAGACTTTTGAGAGTGATCAGGTTTTAAGAACACTGCTTTTTCAGGTTGAGTATGTTGACAGTACAAATCAAAAAAGACTTTTGGTTTTATGGCCTGATGTTAAGGATTCGTTGACACTTAACGATGCGAGAATAAATGCTTTGATGGATTGGGATGAATCAATGAAAAATAAGATGAATCCGAAATCAGCAGCTCTTATTCCGAGTGATTATTTGTCTCTGGGTAAAAAGGATTTTGAAAAAACGTGGTTATGTAGTTTGATAAGGAATTCAATAAAGAAGTACACTGAAGATAATTTTTTTCAACCCTCTCTCTCAAACAGGATTGAGATAAGAGCTGTAAAAGATACGGAATTCAGACTTGTCAACTATATTATGACTGAGTGTGGTAAGTATGACAAATTGATTCCGAGATGTGTTTTCAGAACTGTGGTTGAATAAGGATACAATATGGCTTTTAAAAGTATCAGAAAGAAAAAAGAGAAGATAGAACTGGTATCACTTATTGATTTGCTCTTTATTTTACTTGTTTTCTTTCTTGTTACCAGTTTTGTTGTAAGACTACCTCTTCAGGAGAGAAATATTTCAATACCAACTCCGGAAAACAAACCCGGACGCGCACAGATTGTAATTCAGTTAATTGATAATAATTTTATATTCTGGATTGATGAAGACGCTTCTTCAAAAGTCAAGGAAATTGAAAACAGGATGGGGTATCTGTCGAGAGAAACACTGAACAGGGAAATAGTAAAAAGGCTTCTGAAAAGCTATACAATTTCAAAAAATTTGTTTTATTTAAAGCTTCGGAATCTG
>QNDG01000474.1 GCA_003645915.1 Candidatus Zhuqueibacterota bacterium
ACGGTAACATTGTTGAGACAAAAGTTGCTTCTTCCCTGGGCGATAAAAACGGCTGTGACGAAGCAGCAGTTAATGCAGTTAAAGCTGTAAAATGGAAACCTGCCATAGCAAGAAACAAACCTGTTAAAGTATGGGTTGCAATTCCCATTCAATTTACGTTACGCTGAAAGTTACAAGTTACACAAACAAATCCCAGAGCAGAGAATACTGATTTGATTCTCTGCTCTGGAACCAAAATATAACTACACTCAGTGACCGTGAGCCTTACTCTCTTCACAAGGTTCCACACCGTCAATTCTGCCTTCTATAAAGGCCTGTACAACATCCTTCACTGTGCCTGTCACTCCTGTAACAGGTTTGATTCCGAACTGGCGGAAAAAATCCACTGCCCTGGCACCCATACCACCGGAAATCATTACATCAACATTTTTACTGTTAATGTACGCAGGAACCTGCCCTGGATTGTGAGCGTCAAAATAAGGGTTTTTTTCAGAGATTGTATTCCTGATCTCTTTACCTTCTACTTCAACAAAAGTATAATAAGGGCATCTTCCGAAATGGTGGCTTAAAATCGAATCAAGTCCTCTGCTGTCTTCTGACGCTAAAGCAATAATCATATTTACCTACTCCTTTTGATTTACAAAACAGAATATCTTTCTCTTTCTTTATCTGCCATATCTTTTAATATGTCTTTACATATATCCAGCATATCAAAAATCCTCTGATCTGCAATTGAATAATAGTTCTGCAATCCCTCTTTTCTGTAATTAATTATACCTGCATTTCTCAAAACCGCAAGATGTCTTGAAACAACAGAAATATCCACATTAAGCTGCGGAGCTATATCAAAAGTACTTTTCTCACCGCTTCTTAAAAGCTTGAGAATCTCTATTCTGTGATCACAGGCAAGAGCAGAAAAAATTCTTGTTCTCGGATCAGTTGAAAACATACTAAGTTTATGTCTGCCTGGTCTGTTGCAGTTCTTTTTCACTTTAATACTCCGGTATCTATTTGCATTTTAATGCAAATATACAAAATAAAACTGTATCTGTCAAGTCATAATTTCTATAATATTTCCATTTCAGGCATCTGAGAATTCACACATTTTATACACACTAATATCACAAAGAAAAAAAATCAAACTTCTAACAAAATTTATTAATTTCAAATTTTTCCATAAAAAACTTCTGGCTTTTAAATTCTCAAATGAATTTTTGGTATTCACTATCACCATCTACTTATCCGTAAGCCGAAAGAAT
The DNA here is from genome assembly GCA_003645915.1 of Candidatus Zhuqueibacterota bacterium. Classification (GTDB taxonomy): domain Bacteria; phylum Zhuqueibacterota; class QNDG01; order QNDG01; family QNDG01; genus QNDG01. Next base: position 1,260 of record QNDG01000474.1, read on the forward strand.
CGGCTTTTTTTCTTTATAATCTTTTTTTATATTACAGCGGAAAAAAATAAATAATATACAGTAAACACCCGTCACCAGAGGCTGTGGCTTTTAGACTTCCCTCAGAAAGGGGCGGCTGATAGAAGGCACGGCCGGCATGTTTAAGATCGAGAACCACCCCCATTTATCGGGATAGTTTGAAGATTAATCAATATTTAAACAATTATATTCGGGAGAAAAGAATGAACCTTTTCAGCCAAAAAGCAAAAGATTTATTTAACAAATGGGCTGTTGACTATCATGCGGATGGTATGGAAAAAGGACATATCAATAGTGTTAAACAATCTTTTAAATACATTCCTGTTTCCAACGGTAATTATCTGGAAATAGGATTCGGAAACGGATACAGCATAGAACATATTGCATCAAATCAGTACTCCAATGGAAAATGTTTTGGTCTTGACATCAGTGAAAATATGCTTGAAAAGGCTTCCCAAAGGCTGGGCTTTTTTCCCAATGTCCATCTTGAAACCGGTAATTTTATTACGTGGCACCCTCCTTCGGGCACGCGGTTCTCTTGTATTTTTTCAATGGAGGTATTTTACTATTTTAAGGAGATTCAGGCAGGAATAGAAAAAGCCGCTTCTCTTCTTGAACCGGGAGGCAGACTTATGGTTCTGGTAAACTACTATGCTGAAAATGAAGTCAGCCTGTCCTGGCCCGATGACGTAGATGTTTATATGACTCTATGGTCCGAAAAGGATTATAAACAAGGATTTGAAAAAGCCGGCTTAATAAACATTAAACAAAAAAGGCTGAACAGACAGCAGGACGCAGGAACTTTGATGACAATGGGATATAAAGCCGTTTAATTAGAACTTAAGCGGAGTTGGTATGGAAATTAAAAAAAACACAGCAGGAAATATCTATGCAATAATCGGATCTTTAATGATAATTGTTTTCTTCTTTTTCCCATGGGTCAGAGTAAGCCTGCCTTTGGGGCAAAGAATTTTATCAGGCCTGGATCTTGCAGATAAAGATTTAAGAATACTCATTATTCCCGGACTGGCGTTTGTTATTTTCTCTTTATCAATATTAAATATCTTCAAGCCAATCTCTTTTATCCGAATATTAAATTTATGTGCAGGAATTCTCGGTTTTGTTGTCACAATCTCTACATACACATCACTGAACACCGAGCTTAATAAATTTTTTATAAGAATCATTACAAACTATCACATTGAACTTTGGTTTTATCTTATATTTTTCGGTTTTCTGCTGAGCACAGTATCATCTGTTTTTATATCAGGGAGAAATAAAATAAGCAAATCAGGCGGTCAAACAAATATGGAATACAATGAGAAAAACGCTAATTAACTCTAAATTCTATACAAAAAAACACCTGATACAGGATTTAAAGCCTGATGCAATATTTTATTATTATTAAAA